>CAIOSU010000337.1 GCA_903861055.1 uncultured bacterium | reverse complement strand
GTGCAAAAAGTTTTTAATTGACGAAAAAGGTTTTACTATTTTGGATTTGAACAACTAAAAAGTAATGAAAGTAATTTACAAAATCACCTACCCAAATGGTAAAATTTACATTGGAAAAGACCTCACGAATACACTCAACTATTTTGGAAGTGCCAATAGTGCCTTGATTGAAAAAGACTTTACTGCTGAACAATTGCGAGACTTCACCATTCGGAAAGAAATTTTTTTCGAATCAGACAGCGCAACTGACCAAGAGATAAACACAAAGGAAGTAGAATTGATAAGGAAACACGACTCGAATAATCCGATGATAGGCTATAATCAGTGGCCTAAGTATAGGCCAATTGCAACTGTTGATATATCAAAATGCCGTTAAAGGCAGTTCGAATCTTTCAAACCAAAAAAAATCTTGTGTCTTGTGTCTTATGTCTAAAATCTTGTGTCTACACAAAAGCATTCACCAAAAAGAACACATACAAATACACCCACAGCACATCCACAAAATGCCAATAGGTGGCCAGTAGACGGATGCGGGTAATGCGGTTTGGGTCGGTGCTGAAAATGAGTTCTTGCACGGGGTCGTGCAAACGGCGGTACGATTTAAAAATACTGTAGGACATAACACCCAAGCCCCCCAATACGTGCAAAAAGTGCAGGCCTGAGAGCATATACAGATAGGAGTTGCCAATATTTGAGGTGAGGGTCATACCTTGACGGTGCATCTCTACCCAGCCCACCGTCTGGAAAACCAAAAATGCGATGCCCAGTAAAAAGGTAACCCCCATAGCTTGCAAATACCCGCGCTCATTGTCGTCACGTTGGGCTTTAATGGCTTGCATCAAAGCAAAACTACTGGCCAATATAATTGCGGTGTTGGCATGAAAGATAATAGGTAAATGAAACTGAAAATTAGCGCTAAAAACCCGCGTGTATATAAACGCCGCACTCGTAAATAAGAAAATAGTACTCAGCGCCGTGAGCAATGCATACAGCATTACCGATTGCTTGTCTGCAAACAGCACCTTTAGTGGCTGTTGGGCTGGTCGTTCGGTTATGCGCTTCTTTTCCACGGCTTTAGTAAATCAGTTATAGGTTAATCAGTTAATGGTAAAATAGCAAGCTGCATTCGTACATCTTACCTCAAACCTCGCACTTACCCTAACATACGAACAAAAAATAAGTTCGGTTGCCTGATATTTTTTATAATGCTAAAATGCCCTTAAACATTAGTTTTTACTTAATCAGAACTATTTCAAAAATACCTTGTTTAGGCTAGTGGAGGGTACTATTTAGAGTCTGTCTAAATAATAATGGTTTGCTAACGAATGGTGCTGTAATTTTGCATAATAATTGAGAAAAGACAATGGCTGAAGAGATAGATATCATTGACCAGGTAACGCAAAGTGACTATAAATATGGTTTTGTAACCAATATTGAAAGCGATAATGCCAAAGTTGGCTTATCGGAAGACACCGTGCGTTTTATCTCGGCCAAGAAAAACGAGCCGGAGTGGATGCTGGAGTGGCGCTTGAAAGCTTATAAAGCTTGGCTGCAAATGACGGAGCCCACTTGGCCCAACGTTCACTACCCTAAAATTGATTACCAAAAGATAATTTATTACGCTGCTCCTAAACCCAAAAAGGTATTGAATAGCTTGGATGAGGTAGACCCTGAAATATTGGAGACCTTCAAGAAGCTAGGTATACCCATGGAGGAGCAAAAGATACTGGCTGGTGTGGCGGTAGATGTGGTGATGGATAGCGTGAGCGTGAAAACCACTTACAAAGAGAAACTGAAAGAACTAGGCATTATTTTCTGCTCGATGAGCGATGCCGTTAAGGATTACCCAGAACTGGTGCAGAAATACATCGGTTCGGTAGTGCCGGTGCGCGACAACTACTTTGCGGCATTGAACTCTGCCGTGTTTAGCGATGGTTCGTTTTGCTACATACCCAAAGGCACTCGCTGCCCCATGGAGCTGAGCACCTACTTCCGTATAAACGAAGCCAATACGGGCCAGTTTGAGCGCACCTTGCTTATAGCAGATGAGGGTAGCTATGTGAGCTACCTTGAAGGTTGCACCGCCCCCATGCGCGACGAAAACCAACTGCATGCTGCAGTGGTAGAGTTGGTTGCCATGGACAATGCGGAGATAAAATACAGTACCGTGCAAAATTGGTACCCTGGCAACAAAGAAGGCAAAGGTGGTATCTATAACTTCGTAACCAAACGTGGTATTTGCCAAGGCATTAACAGCAAAATAAGCTGGACACAAGTTGAAACCGGCTCTGCTATAACTTGGAAATACCCAAGCGTGGTTTTGAAAGGCGAAAACAGCATCGGTGAGTTTTATTCGGTGGCTGTAACCAACAACTACCAGCAAGCCGATACGGGTACCAAGATGATTCACATCGGTAAAAATACCCGTAGCCGTATTGTGAGCAAAGGTATTAGCGCCGGCAAAAGCCAGAACAGCTACCGTGGCTTGGTAAAAGTGAACCCGAATGCCGAAAACGCTTACAACTTTAGCCAATGCGACTCTTTGCTAATTGGCGACCGCTGCGGTGCGCATACCTTCCCTTACTTGGAGGTAAGCAACAAAACCGCAAAGGTTGAGCACGAGGCCACCACTAGCAAAATTGGCGAAGACATACTATTCTATTGCAACCAACGTGGCTTAAGTACGGAAACGGCGGTGCAATTGATTATAAACGGATATTGCAAAGAAGTTTTCCAACACCTACCGATGGAATTTGCCGCCGAAGCCCAAAAGCTGCTGGCTGTGAGTTTGGAAGGAAGCGTGGGGTAAACCCAATTTGAAAATTTGGGAATTTGAAAATTTGAAAATGCACGACATTCAATTTTAATTTTCCAATAAACTCAACATTTTCAAATTAGTACATTTTAAAATTTTCAAATTAACTGAATGCTATCTATTAAAGACCTACACGCCAGTATTAATGGCAAAGAGATATTGAAAGGCTTTGGCCTTGAAGTGAAACCCGGCGAAGTACACGCCATTATGGGCCCGAACGGAACCGGCAAAAGCACTTTGGCCAACATATTGGCGGGTAAAGAGGATTACGACGTAACCGAAGGCACTGTTACCTTCCAAGGCAAAGACTTACTGGATATGGCTCCAGAAGAACGTGCCCGCGAAGGGGTTTTCTTGGCGTTCCAATACCCAATAGAGATACCAGGCGTGAGCATTGCCAACTTCATGAAAGCCTCATTAAACGAGGTACGCAAGCACCGTGTCCTGCAGCCATTGGATGCGGTGGAGTTTTTGAAGGTAATGAAGGAGAAGATGCGCTTTGTGGAGATTGACGAGAAGTTGATGCGCCGTGCCGTAAACGAAGGTTTTAGCGGTGGTGAGAAAAAGCGTAACGAGATTTTCCAAATGGCGATGTTGGAGCCTACTCTATCAATATTGGATGAAACCGATAGTGGCTTGGACATTGACGCGCTGCGCATAGTGGCCAATGGCGTAAACAAACTAAAAAACGAGAACAACGCGTTTATCGTTATAACCCACTACCAGCGCTTGTTGGATTATATAGTGCCCGACTTTGTGCACGTAATGTACAATGGCCGTATTGTAAAAAGCGGTGGCAAAGAGTTGGCCCTTGAACTAGAAGCCAAAGGCTACGATTGGATTAAACAGGAAGTAGACGCGACAGTATAACATGATGATGATAAGCGAAACAGTGAACGCGATACACCCTACGGCCCAAGCTTTTTATGAGCAGTGGGAACAGCTAGAGCCTGCGCAAACCCCGATGGGCATTGCGCGCAAGCCCGCTATGGATAGTTTTGCGCAGTTGGGTATACCTACCACCCGCCACGAAGACTGGAAATATACCAACGTAGCAGCGCAGTTTAAGGCTGGCTTGACGGAAATAACCAATGCCACTAGCAACGCAGTTGATGCTGGCCAGCTAAACCTGTTCCCCTTTTTGAAGGCCAATAGGTTGGTGTTTGTAAATGGCCACTTCTCTCCCACCCTTTCGGATGTGATTGATGAGGCTGAAGGTTTGGTTATTGGTAGCTTGGCGCATTATAATGAGCTAGGTCACATGGCATTGAGGGACAATTACAACTCCCTTGCCAACAACGATAAAGAAGCTTTTAGTGCGCTTAATACTGCTTTTGCGCAAGATGGGGCGTTTATCTATGTTCCGTCAAAAACGGAAGTAGCACACCCAGTTATTATTTTGCACGTTACTACCGAAGGCTTGACAGGTGTTATCAATAGCCGTAGCTTGATAGTAACTGGCCGCAGCAGCCGCTTGGAT
>CAIOSU010000336.1 GCA_903861055.1 uncultured bacterium | reverse complement strand
GGAGTACAATAATCCATGATTTTGGTATCTATTAGAGTTTTGATAATCACCTCTAATCCTATACCATTTACATCTCCAATAGATATTCCAATTTTTCTTTTTACTTCACTCATTTGTGCACCATATTATGGCTTTACTTAGGCCGTTTCGTTAAATTACATCTCCGTTTATTAGCCAAGTTATACCCGAACAAGATTATCGCCTACTTTCTCATAGGGTATTCACAGAAATATGGAACGCCTGGGTATAGATGAGGTTAGTGAAGAAGAATTGGCCATCTACCATTTTGTATGCGCCAACTAGCATCCAGTATAGGTTATCCTGTGCGCTGAAGGATAAAGCACTAGAGACATGTTCTATTTACTAAGGACTGAAAGTTGAGATGTTGACTGTACAACCCACCCAGATTGAAGGGTAAATGGAAAAGCGTTCTATAATGAATCAATAAAAAAAATATTTTATTTTATGGCTTTATTTATAGGCAATCTTTGCAAAACTAGCTACCGCAATCACTGCATTCGCCAAACTCATTCTTAATTTCGCGGTTTTTGGTAGCCCGATTTCCTCGAAAACCGCCACCTTTTACCAAAAACATACGGATGCCAATCATGGCTAGTGATGTAGCAATTATTGCTGTGATTACTATCAAAGTAGGCAGGAACATAATTGCGGTCTTTTACGTAGTTTTGAGATGAGATAAACGATTAATTAATTAAGGCAATGGTTCACAAATTGTGAATCTAATATGTTATAATGGTAAACAGTCAGAGTTAGCTAATGGTTCGCTGATTTATTAGATTGACGATAAAAGTTGATAACGAAGCAAAGCAATTGTACCCTAATGAATCAACCAAGCACTATGGACGAAAAGTTGAAGGCATTTGAAAGGCTGCTAATCATTATGAATGAGTTGCGTGAGAAATGTCCGTGGGATAAGAAACAAACGTTTCAAACTCTTCGAAACTTAACCATTGAAGAAACCTATGAGTTGGCTGATGCGTTGCTAGAAGAAGATTTGAACGGTATTAAAGAGGAGCTTGGCGACGTAATGTTGCACATGGTTTTTTACGCGAAAATAGGCGAGGAACAAGGAGCTTTTGACATTGCAAGCGTTATCAAGACCCTTTGTGACAAACTTATAAACCGACACCCGCATATATACGGCGATGTGAAAGCTGATACTGAACAAGCGGTGAAGGAAAACTGGGAGCAGATAAAACTAAAGGAAGGTAAAAAATCGGTGCTATCGGGCGTGCCAATGTCGTTGCCCGCTATGGTAAAGGCATACCGCTTGCAAGACAAATCGAAACAAGTGGGTTTTGAGTGGGAAAACCGCGAACAGGTTTGGGATAAGGTTGAAGAGGAATTGGCCGAACTTAAGGAACATACCATACATGGCGATGCTGCCGACCCAGCAAAGGTTGAAGAAGAGTTTGGCGATTTGTTGTTTTCTTTAGTTAACTATTCGCGTTTTATAAACGTTGACCCCGAAAGTGCTTTGGAGCGTACCAACAAAAAATTTCAACATCGTTTTCAATATATTGAGGCTAAAGCCAAGGAGCAAAACCGCGATTTACGCGAAATGACTTTAGGCGAAATGGATGTGCTTTGGAACGAAGCTAAAACCCACAGCAAGTAATATGCGTGGCTTAGCCAGTATTTTGTTTATGTTTTGCTCATCGGCATTGGTTGCAGGTGGCATACAACTAGCGCTTCAAGGCGTTAAGCAATCAGGTATGGGTGGCACGGGCATAAGCAATCCG
>CAIOSU010000335.1 GCA_903861055.1 uncultured bacterium | reverse complement strand
CTAACCATTACAACTGCCGCACTTGCTTCTCCGCAAACTTTGGTATTTGCTTTGCGCAACCCTTCAAGTGGTTTGAACTTGGGTACCGACAGTTTATTTACTTTAACTATTAGGCCTACACCAACTGCACAAGTTTATACTATTGCTCAAGTTCGTGGTAACAATACCGATGGCTTGCCCGATTCATTGGGTGTTGTGTGTGTGTTGCGAGGAACCGTATTGGGTGTAAACTTGCGCACTGCTGGTGTAAACTTTACTATTAACGACGGTACTGCAGGTATTGGCGTATTCTCTCCAACAGATGACTTTGGCTATACTGTAAGCGAGGGCGATTCAATTGAAGTTACCGGCGAAGTAAGTCACTTTAACGGCTTGGCTCAAATGTCGTTCATTACTGATATTACTTTGTTGGGTTCAGGTAATGTGCCAGTTCCAGTTGTAGTAGTTACTTTGAACGAAGATACTGAAGGCGAATTGATTCAACTAAACGGTTACCGTGCTTTTGGTCAGCCAACTGGCACCAACCCACTTACCTATGACATTACCAACGGTAACGATACTACCGAAATGGTTGTGTACGCAAGCACTGGTATTTCTACTACCATTCCGGCTACCTTTAATGTAATTGGTATTGGCCGTCAGTTTGATGCTGGTGGTGGTACCCCGGTTCGTTACACCCGTTTCTACCAAATTGGACCACGCAAACCATCTGATATCTCTCCTGTAGGTATCGAAGAGGTTTACAGCGGTGTATTGGCAGTTTACCCTAACCCGGCCAACAATGTGGTAAACATTTCTTTGGAAGCGAATACCCAAACTGAATCGGTTAAAGTGTTCGACTTTACGGGTCGTTTGGTTATGGAGCAAGCGGTAAGTAATGGTGCTACATCTATCAAAATGGATATTACCAGCTTGACCAATGGCTTGTATGTAGTGCAAGTTACTACTGCAAAAGGCATCAGCAGCCACAAAGTGGTTAAGCAATAAGCTTTACCGAATTGATATAATTGGCAGCCATCCTGAAAAGGGTGGCTGCTTTTTTTTGCAATTGGGGTACATTCTTCTTTTTGCTATGTTTTCACCATTAAATTACTTTATAGTAACTTGCCCTGTAGTTGATGCCCATTATTTAAAAGCAAAGTATGTTTAGTACCCATCTTCTTAAGATAGTAGTTGTTGTTTGCCTCTTTTTTACCTCCCAACTTGTTGCCCAGAGCCCCGAGGTGCATTCGAGGGTAAGGGTGTATACGCCAAACAATACCATATCAGAGCTGGCGGCTTTAGGTGTATGTGCTGACCACGGACATTATCGCAAAGGGGCTTACCTAGAGAGTGATTTTAGCGCTGCTGAAATTGCCAAAATGCAGCAAGCGGGTTTTCAGTTGGAAGTATTGATTGAAGACGTTGCGGCCTTTTACGAAAAACGTGGACAAGAACCTGCTGGAATAGATGGCATAAGCAATAAGGCTGTGGGTTGCGGTATTGTCAGCAATTCCAATTTTCCTACACCCCTAGGCTTTAGTTTAGGCAGCATGGCAGGCTATTTTACGTATCAAGAAATGCTGAACCATTTGGATAGCATGGCCAGCCAGTTTCCTGATTTAATAACTGCACGCCAACCTATTGATACCTTTTTGAGCCACTTGGGCAATCCTATCTATTCACTTACCATAACTAGCCCAGCAAACCCTGGCTTAAGCAAGCCACAGGTGCTTTATACGGCCCTGCACCACGCACGCGAGCCAGCTTCACTGTCGCAATTGATATATTACATGTACTTTTTGCTGGAGAACTATGGCACCGATACCGAAGTAACCTATCTGCTAGATAATGCCGAGCTGGTGTTTGTGCCGTGCATAAACCCTGATGGATACCTTCGCAATCAACAAACCAATGCTAATGGCGGTGGTATGTGGCGCAAAAATCGCCGCAATAATGGCGGCGGCATTTTTGGCGTTGACCTCAATCGAAACTATGGTTACAACTGGGGTTACGATGATAATGGCTCTTCGCCAAGTAACAATAGCGATACCTACCGCGGTCCTGGCGGTTTTTCTGAGCCGGAAACTCAGGCGATACGCTTCTTGTGTTTGAATAATGATTTTAAGGTAGCCTTAAACCACCACACCTTTGGCAACTTGCTGGTGTACCCTTGGGGATATGAAGCGGCCTTGTTTACTCCCGATTCGGCCATATTTACCGACCTTGCTAAATGGATGACTACTGAAAACGGATTTGTATATGGCACTGGCGACCAAACTGTAGGCTACACTACTAACGGCGATAGTGACGATTGGATGTATGGCGAACAGGTGTTGAAGGGCAAAATGTTTTCGTTAACTCCTGAGTCGGGCGATGATAATGATGGCTTCTGGCCTGCACAAAACCGAATTATTCCCGTATGTGCTAGCAATGTGTTTCAAAATATTACTGCTGCCCGTTTTGTGCTCAATTATGGTGTAGCTACCGATTTAAGTCCGAGTTTATTGACTGCAAGCAGCGGTGTTGTAAATGTTGCGCTCACCCGTATGAGCTTAGATGCTACAGCGCCTTTAACGGTTAGTTTAGAGCCTTTGAGCTCGAATATTGTAGCATTTAGTGCCGCACAACAGGTTACCAATTTGGCAAGCTTTAATAGCGATACCTTAAACTTTACCTACACGTTGGCTGCTAATACCCAATTAGGCGATGCTGTGCAGTTCCGTTTGTTGGTGAACAATGGCGTGGTTACAACTGCTGATACCATTAATAAAATATTGGGCCCTGCCGTGCAAACATTTGCCGATTCGGCAATAACATCCTCGTTATGGACGGGTAGTGGTTGGAATACAACAAGCAATAACTTTATTTCGGCACCTTTCTCGTTTACTGATTCTCCAAACGGCGATTACCAGCCAAGTACAAATAGTAATTATACCCTTGATACGTTGATTGATTTGAGCGACGTTACCTTCGCACAATTGAAATTTTATGCTCAGTGGGAAGTTGAGCTAGGCTATGACTATGCCCAAGTGCAGGCTAGGGTGCCAGGGGGCGCGTGGCAAGCGCTTTGTGGTAAGTATACTAAGCCGGGCAGTGGCAATCAAGACCAAGGCCAACCCTTGTATGATGGCAATAGCAATGGCTGGGTGAAAGAGGAGATTGACCTAGGTACTTTTGTGGGTGACACAATTCAGTTACGTTTCCGTTTATTGAGCGATAATTTCGTAGAAGGCGATGGTTTTTATTTTGACGACTTGGAGGTACTTACTTTAACAGCCGCTGTTGTTGACACTACCGATTCGCTCACTACAATTGCTCCCGTTCAGTTACAACCTAATTTAACTATGTATCCAAACCCTGCGCAGGATAAGGTTGCTTTTACATTTGCTGCGGCCAATGCTAATGACCGGATTATGGTATTGAATATGTTGGGTGAGGTTGTTGAACAAGCTACGCTAGCCGAAGGCGCTTATACTACCTCTATATCGGTAGCAGATTTGCCAGCGGGTATTTACCTAGTTCAATATCGCGCTGTTGATGGGCGTGCCAGTGCTGTGCGTAAGTTGGTGGTGAGTAGATAGTTCGGGTTTAGATTATTGCTTTAATAATCGTTCTCAAACTTAAGCCAATTACTAGCGAGCCTACTATTATCATTAAAGTGCGGGCAGGTATGCGCTTAACCAGTAAAGCTGCAAATGGCGCGGCAAAAACGCCACCTAATACCAGGCCAATAATGATGGGTAAGTTGCCTAAACCCATAAAGAAGGTAAACGTACCAGCCCCTGCAAGCGCTATAAAGAACTCTGCGGTATTTACCGAGCCAATGCTATAGCGTACATCATAGCCGCGGCTTATTAGGGTGCTATTTACTACTGGGCCCCAGCCGCCACCTCCTACCGCATCTACAAAACCGCCAAGCAGTGCTAATGGCTCAACGCGGCCGTGATCGTTGGTGTGGTTTACTTTTTTTAATGCCTTGCGAATAATCACAATGCCCATAAGCAGCAAGTAGGCGGCAATATAGGGCTTTACAGCATCGCCATCTATAATTTCTGAAAGTAGATAAGCACCAGCCACAGCGCCTATTACCCCGGGTACAATTAAGCTCAAAAACAGCTTGCGTTTTACATTGCCCAACTGCCAGTGCGAGATGCCCGAAACACCAGTGGTAAAAACTTCTGCAACGTGCACAGCGGCGCTGGCTGCTGCCGGTGAAACGCCCAAGCTAAGCAAAAAGCTGGTAGAGCTTACCCCATAGGCCATACCCAGTGCCCCATCAATTACTTGGGCCAAAAAACCCACCAGCACAAAAAGCCAAAAGTTGGTTCTACCCAATAATGTGGGTATTTCTGCCCATAATTGCAGCGCTTTTTCGGGTGCAAAAACGCGAAGCGCTATTATGCCCAGCCCCAACAACAAGGCTACCGGCAGCGCTATAGAAAGTGCTTTCTTTACCTTTGGCCAGCGTATGGCTAATTCTTTTTCAATATCGTTTTGGAGGGTCATATCTTGTGGAGGTGTCATTTGGGGTTGTCCGGTTTCGAGGACTTTTTGCTAAAATCAAGTTTGGCTTGTAGCCCAGTGGTAAATATGTGCCTATTATAAAAGCCTTGGCTTCCCGAGCGTTGTTGATACCAATT
>CAIOSU010000334.1 GCA_903861055.1 uncultured bacterium | reverse complement strand
CACTAATTTCAATATTTAGAACCAACTCATTGTCAAATTGGTATAAAAAATCGTACCTTTGCAATCCCGTATGTGGAGGGGTTGATAAAACCTTGAAAATGCGGCGTTTGTAATTTATTTCTTAACCTTTTAAAAACCGAGGGTCAGTATTTTGACTGAAGAAAACATTCCTCAAGAAAACGAGTCAGCGTTGGAGCCGCAAGCGGAAGAAACGACCTCAGAAACAGTAGCTGAAGAAACCAGCGCTGAACCAGTAGCTGAAACAAGCACTGAAGAAACCCCAACAGCTACATCAGGCGCACAAGCCGCTGCAGCCATCGCACCAGAAGTAGTAGCTGCACCAGTAGCCACTTACGAATTGGACGAAGAGCTTAGTGGTCCGCACGATGACTTTGATTGGGACCAAGGCAAACGCAGCCTAGCTAATTATACCGAAGAGCGCCGCCAAGAGTTGGAAGACTTGTACGATGGTACTTTGAAAGCCGTTAGCGAAAACGAAATAGTAAAAGGCCAAGTAGTTGGTATTACTAGCAGCGACGTAGTATTGAACATCGGCTTCAAATCTGATGGCTTGGTATCGCTATCAGAATTCCGCGATGTGGAAGAACTGAAAGTAGGCCAAGAGTACGACGTATACGTAGTTGAAAAAGAAGATTACCGTGGCCAGTTGGTATTGTCTCGCAAAAATGCCAAGCTTATCAAGGCTTGGGACAATATTGTGGACGCTTACACCAACGAAACCGTGGTTACTGGTCGCGTGACCAGCAAAACCAAAGGTGGATTGATTGTGGACGTATATGGCTTGGAGACTTTCTTGCCAGGTTCGCAAATCGACGTGAAACCTATTTTGGATTATGACCAATACGTAGGCCAAAAGATGGAGTTTAAAGTTGTGAAAATCAACGAAGCCATCAAAAACGCCGTGGTATCTCACAAAGCACTTATCGAAAGCGATTTGGAGGCTCAACGCCAAGAAATCATCGGCAAGTTGGAGAAAGGCCAAGTATTGGAAGGTACTATCAAAAACATCACCGACTTTGGCGCGTTTATCGACCTTGGCGGCGTAGATGGCTTGTTGTACATCACCGATATCTCTTGGGGCCGCATAAACCACCCAACCGAGGTTCTAGCTTTGAACCAGAAGTTGAACGTGGTAGTGTTGGATTTCGACGACGAGAAAAAACGTATCAGCCTTGGCTTGAAACAGTTGCAGTCGCACCCTTGGGATGTATTGAGTGGCGAGTTGGAAGTAGGTTCTACCGTTAAAGGTAAAATCGTTAACATCGAAGACTACGGCGCATTCTTGGAAATCACTCCAGGTGTTGAAGGTTTGATCCACGTTAGCGAAGTTAGCTGGAGCAATCAACCGGTAAACAGCAAAGAGTACTTCAAATCTGGCGAGACTTACGAGGCCGTTATCATGACCCTTGACCGCGACCAACGCAAAATGTCATTGAGCTTGAAACGCTTGCAAGAAGACCCTTGGGGCCAAATTGCCAACCAGTTCCCTGTTGGCAGCCGCCACACGGGCAAAGTACAAAACATTACCCCTTATGGTGTGTTTGTAGAGTTGTCTGACGGAATCGGTGGTATGGTTCACATCAGCGATTTGAGCTGGACCAAGCGTTTCGGTCACCCTGCAGAGTTTACCAAAGCCGGTGAGCAACTTGAGGTAGTGGTATTGAACATTGATACCGAAGACCGCAAATTGACTTTGGGCCACAAGCAAATCGAAGAAGATCCATGGGATACATTCGAGAGCATCTTCCCAGAAGGCTCAGTACACGAAGGTACTGTAGTACGTAAAGAAGACGCCGGCGCTATCGTTCAGTTGCCATACGGTTTGGAAGGTTTCGCACCTAACAAACACCTGAAGAAAGAAGACGGCAAAAACGTAGAAGTGGAAGAAACGATTGAGTTCAAAGTGATCGAGTTTGATCGCAAAGACAAGCGTATCATCCTTTCTCACGCCCGCTTGCACGAAGAGGCCAAATACGAAGAGAAGAAAGCTGGCGAGAAAGCTAAAACTGTAGAGAAGGATAAAACCAACAAAGCAGTGAAAGCAGCCAACGCTAAAGTGGAAAAAACCACCCTAGGCGACTTGGACGTATTGAGCCAACTGAAATCTCAGATGGAGGAATCAGAAGCTGCAACAGCTAAAGGTAAAGCCGCTAAAGCTGCTGCCAAAGCAGAAGCACCGAAAGCTGCAGCACCAAAAGCTGAAGAAGCTGAAGGCGAAGCAGAAGCGTAAGCTCAATTGCTTAACATACCCTAAGGGGGATACCGCAAGGTGTCCCCCTTTTTTTGTGGTTAGCATTTAATGTAGCCCTAAGTATAGCCTTCGCTTATTATTCCCCGCCCAATTCCCTATTTTAGCCAAGTACTTGATACTTGATACTCAATACTTGATACTGACATGAATTACTGGCTCGTGAAATCGGACCCGGAGACCTATGGTTGGCCGGAAATGAAAAAAGATAAAACTACTTTTTGGAACGGGGTGCGCAACCACGCTGCCCGCCTGAACTTGCTGGGCATGAAAAAGGGCGATACCGTGCTGTTTTACCACAGCAACACCGATAAGGCCATTATGGGCATCGTAAAGGTTGCCAAAGAAGCCTACCATGACCATACCAGCGACGAAGAGCGCTGGGTAATGGTTGACCTTACTTACGACAGCGAGTTTAAGAACATGGTTACGCTGGCCGATATGAAACAAGTGCCTGCCCTTTCCGAAATCGGTCTCATCCGCCAAAGCCGCCTATCGGTAATGCCGATTACGAAGGCGGAGTATGACTTTATTGTGAAAATGGGGGAATGAAAATGTGCTAATTTGAAGATGTGCTAATTTGAAAATGGCTTGGCTACATTATTGCGCTTTTTAAATTCGTTAAGAATACCTAATTAACAACTTGGAAGCTAAACATCGCTGCTCCTTTTTCCTTAGTTTCATGGGCTTTAATGCCTTTAAGTAATTATTTCGCTTTTAATCTCTCCATGATAAGATTAACCTTTTTAGCCTTACTGATAGTTTCCCTTTTTGCGCCAACTATGGCACAGAAAGCCCCACAGCCCAATGCCGCCGAAATACAGCACCAGTTGAAAAAGCTGACCGTATTGGGTAGCGCCTTATATATCGCCGCCCACCCCGACGATGAGAATACCCGGCTGATAACCTATTTGGCCAACCAAGAGTTGATGCGCACGGCCTACATTTCGCTCACTAGGGGCGATGGCGGGCAAAACCTCATTGGCCCCGAGATACGCGAGCTGCTGGGCCTCATCCGCACCCACGAGTTGCTGGAGGCAAGGAAGGTGGATGGTGGTATGCAGTTTTTTAGCCGCGCCAACGATTTCGGCTTTTCTAAAACGCCAGAGGAAACCTTTAGGATATGGGATAGGGAGCAAGTATTGGCCGATTTGGTATTCACCATTCGCCAGTTTAAGCCCGATGTGCTGATTACCCGCTTTCCGCCTGCCAAGTACAATTACGATACCCACGGGCACCACTCGGCCTCGGCTATATTGGCCGAAGAGGCTTTTAAGGCTGCGGGCGACGCTAGCCGTTTCCCGGAGCAACTTAAGTACGTAACCGTATGGCAGCCCAAGCGCCTGTATTGGAATACTTCTACTTGGTTTTACAAAAACCAAGGCGTAGAAATGGATACCACTGGCAAATTGAAACTGAACGTAGGTGCCTACAATCCGTTGTTGGGCTGCTCGTATACTGAGTTGGCCGCCCAAAGCCGCAGCAAGCATGCCAGCCAGGGTTTCGGTACAGCCGAGGTGCGTGGTGACGAAATGGAATACTTAGAGTACGTAGCAGGCGATATGGCCCAGCACAGCATGTTTGAGGGCGTGAATACTACTTGGGATAGGTTGCCCGGCGGCAAGGCCATTGGTAAGCTACTGAGCGACGTATATGCCAGCTACAACCCAGCCAACCCATCCGCATCGGTGGCGCAGTTGCTAGAGGCACGCAAGCTGGTTGAGGCATTGCCCAAGGAGTATTGGCGCAATGTGAAGCTGGCCGAGATTGATGCAGTTATCAAATCGTGTTTGGGCTTGTATCTGGAGGCTATTTCGCCAGAGGAGTTTTTGACGGTAGGGCAGTTTTTCAACGTAAAGCTAGAGGCCATCAACCGCTCGGCCGTGCCGCTTAAATTGACCAAAGTGAGTTTCCCGTTTGTGGCAAAAGACACGGTGCTAAACCATGCGCTTGTTGCCAACAAAGGCTATACCTTTAGTAATACCGTGGCCGTGCCGCTAAATATGGCCACCACGCAACCGCACTACTTGCGCAACGATGGCACGGTGGGCATGTTTAGGGTTGATGAACAGGCGCTACGCAACCAGCCCATGGCCGAAGCGCCGCTGCAGGTAATGCTGCATATTGAAGTGGCCGGGCAACTGCTTACGTATATGGTGCCGGTGCTTTATAAATTCACGGAGCCATCAGCAGGTGAGATATACCGCAATATTGCCATTACGCCGCCCGTTACGGCCAATTTGAAAGACCAAGTGCTGGTATTTGCCGATAACAAGGCAAAGAAAGTAACAGTATCAGTAAAGGGCTGGACCGATAACGTAGAGGGTGAAGTAAGGCTAAAATTGCCGAAGGGCTGGACTTCGGTGCCCGAGGCCCAAACCGTAATGTTGGGTGCCAAAGGCTCGGAGACTATGGTAGAGTTTGAGGTGCTGCCACCCCCTGGCGAAAGCAATGGCGAGCTGGAAGTGGTGGTGCAAACCCCAGCAGGCTTTTTCAACCATAGTTCTATTGTTATCGATTATTCGCACATTCCGCGCTTGGTGGTGTTCCCTAAGGCTACGGCCAAATTGGTGCGGCTGGATTTGAAAATGAAAGGCCAAAAAATTGGCTACCTGGCCGGTGCCGGCGACGATGTGCCGAGCAGCCTAACCCAAATTGGCTACCAAGTAACCCTATTGCAAGGCCAAGACATTTCCCCGGAAAACCTTAAACAGTTTGATGCGGTGATATTGGGCGTGCGGGCATTGAATACCATTGATGAGCTGAAATTTCAGATGCCGATAATACTTGAGTATGCTAAAGCGGGCGGCACGGTGGTAATGCAATACAACACCAACCACCGCTTGGTAACCGAAGATTTTGCTCCGTATAAACTGACCCTATCGCGATTACGTGTAACCGAAGAAGATGCCGAAGTGCGCATCCTCGACCCTAAACACCCGATATTGAATAGCCCCAACAAAATAACCGAAAAGGACTTTGCCGATTGGGTGCAAGAGCGTGGCCTATATTTCCCGAGCGAATGGGCCGCCGAGTACAAGGCCATCCTAAGTTGCAACGATACGGGCGAAAAGCCCAACGACGGTAGCCTATTGGTTGCCCAATATGGCAATGGCTGGTTTGTATATACGGGCTTGTCCTTTTTTAGGGAGTTGCCAGCCGGTGTGCCTGGGGCTTATCGGTTGTTCGCCAACTTAATATCGGTAGGGAAGGAGTGATACCCAATTGGAGAATTTGTTAATTTGAAGATTTGAAAATGGCATATACTGTGCGATTGAACCGCTAAGAACACAAAGACCAAAAGCACTAAGCACACCAAGTAATACTTAGTGCTCGTTGGGTAAATTTCTTGGTGTTATCTGTGGTTAAAAGATTTGATAATGGAAAACCAAAACAAACCATCCTATAACTGGCCTTGGCTGTATACCTTGGTGCTGCTGTTTTTGCTGGCACAGATAGGGGTATTCTATTGGCTTACAATGAGGTGGACATGAACATAATTGACTGGCTGGTACTGTTGGGTACCTTGCTTTTTATTGCAGTATATGGTGCTTGGAAAACCCGAGGCAGTACCAATATTGAAGGCTACCTGCGTGGCGACAGTAATCTGAAATGGTGGAGCATTGGCCTCTCGGTAATGGCTACACAAGCCAGCGCTATTACTTTCCTATCCACACCGGGGCAAGCTTACGAGTCGGGTATGGGCTTTGTGCAATTCTACTTTGGGCTGCCCATAGCCATGGTTATCATCTGTTTGTTCTTCATTCCGCTTTACTTTAAGCTCAAGGTATATACCGCATACGAGTTTTTAGAGAAGCGTTTCGATTTAAAGACCCGTTGGCTTACGGCTTTTCTCTTTTTGATACAGCGCGGTTTGGCGGCAGGTATTACAATTTACGCCCCAGCCATTATCTTGTCTAGCATCTTCGGATGGCCGTTATTGCCTATCAATATACTATTAGGGGCTACGGTTATTATCTACACCGTATCGGGGGGCAGTAAAGCGGTGAGCGTTACCCAAAACCAACAGATGGCCATTATGATTGGCGGTATGGCCGTGGCGTTTTTCGTGTTGCTTAATAAGTTGCCCGATGCCAGTTTTGGCACCTTGATGGAGGCCGCCGGCCAGCTCGGCAAAATGGATATAGTTAAAACTGATTTCGACCTATCAGACCGCTACAACATCTATGCAGGCATTATTGGTGGAGGCTTCTTGGCACTCTCCTACTTCGGTACCGACCAGAGCCAAGTGGCCCGTTATTTGGGTGGTAAATCCATTGCCGAAATGCGGTTGGGATTGTTGTTCAATGGCATTTTCAAGATACCCATGCAGTTTTTTATATTGCTTACGGGCATATTGGTGTTCCTGTTTTATCAATTTAACCAACCCCCTGTGTTCTTTAATGGGGCGGAGCTGCGCAAAGTGGAACAGAGTGTAAACGCCCCGCGCCTAACAACGCTTACCGCCGAGTATGAAACCTTGTTTAAAGAAAATGAACAGCAGATGCAGGTAATGCTGAGCGGTATCGAAAATGACGAAGAAGAGGATATCAGCAGCGCTAAAGGCATTATACTTGCCAATCAAAAAAAGCAACAGGCAGTAAGAGATTCGGTAAAGGCTTTGGTAACCAAAACCGATGCCACGGCCAAGGTGAAAGACACGGATTATGTGTTTATCACTTTCGTGATGGACCACTTGCCCGTAGGCGTGGTGGGGTTGATTTTCGCGAGTGTGTTTTGTGCGGCCATGTCGTCCACTTCATCAGAGTTGAATGCGCTGGCCTCCACCACTTGTGTCGATTTTTATAAACGGTCAGTTAATACCGATGGCACCGAACAGCATTATGTTACGGCATCCAAGTGGTTCACTTTGCTGTGGGGCATATTGGCCATTGTTTTTGCCTCAATTGCACCGCTATTCGAAAACTTGATTCAGTTGGTAAACATAGTCGGCTCCATCTTCTATGGTACTATCTTAGGTATATTTTTGGTGGCATTTTTAATGAAATGGATAAAAGGCAATGCCGTATTTATTGCGGCCATCATTGCAGAGTCGTTAGTAGTGTATCTTTACCTGTTCCACGAAGAAATCAGTTTCCTGTGGTTCAATGTTATCGGTTGTTTAGCGGTAATGTTTGTTGCTGCTATATTGCAGCCTTTTATGCCTGCCCAAACTGATAAATAATGGACAATATTATCATCCGCACCGAAAAGCCCCACGAGTATGAGGCTATTATAGCAGTGCATACTCTAGCTTTTGGTCAGCCCAACGAGGCTAATTTGGTAGAGCTGTTGCGCGATAGTCCTGCCTTTATACCCGAGTTGAGCATTGTAGCCATGCAGGGCAACGCTGTGGTAGGCCATATCTTGTTTACCATTGCTACCATCAAAAAAATTGATGGAAGCAGCTTTAAGGTCTTGACTTTAGCGCCTATGGCCGTAATACCATCATTTCAGCAAGAAGGTATCGGCAGTATGATGGTAGAGGAAGGATTAAAGCGAGCCGCTTCGATGTCTTACCCGGGGGTTGTGGTTTTGGGCCATGCGGAGTATTTCCCAATGTTCGGGTTTTTGCCAGCAATTAATTGGGGTATCCGTTGCCCTTATGATGATGTGGAAGATGAAAACTGGATGGCGCTGGAGCTGAAGCCTAATGGTCTGGCCAATGCCCGTGGGCTAGTGGTTTACCCCAAGGAGTTTGAAACACTATAGTATTGCGCTATATTTACGTTATGGCTAAGTTTCTATCATTGTTTGTGTTTTTGTGCTGCGCAATCAACCTGTTTGCCCAAACCAGCTTTACGCCCGATAGTTTCCGGGTTTCATCAAGTTATCCATCTAACGCTATGGTTTTTTATCCTTGGATAAAACTGACCAACAATACGGGCCAATTGCTCGAAATGCGCTGCGTAAAAGTACTCGACCAAAAACCAACAGCTTGGGAAACTTGGTTGGAAGATTTGGACAGTGCCTATACCTATGTGCCTGATACTACTACCTTTTATTTACCGGCCGTCAATCAGCAAGCGCAATATATGATTGTGAGTTTCCACCCGCACAATACCGTGGGCCGCTCAACGGTGGTGCTAAAGCTATACCCAGCCAACGACCCAACCGATAGCGTGCTGCTTACCTTTGCCGGAAATGCTTATGCATCGCCCATAGATACAAACACGGCTATAAATGAGATAAACAATTGGCTATCTAATGTTAGCCTTTATCCGCAGCCAAGTGTGCATACGCTGCATATAAACGCCAATGGCTTAGAGGGCGTAAAAGACTTGTTTGCTGTAGATATATTAGGCCGTCAAATACCATTGCTTTGGCAGTTGGTTGATGCCGAGCTTATCGAGGTATCACTGAAGGATTTGGAGCAAGGAACTTACCTTTTGGTATTGCAAGACCGCACGGGTAGAAGCTTTACTAAGGCTTTTGTTAAGCAATAGGCTAGTTTTTAAAGTTGCACCATGTGTTTGGCGGTAAGGAAATTATCTTAATAGCGATTTCCGAACCTTTTCCGTCGGTTTCTAAGGTGCCTGCAAGGTATATTTTAGATTGAGACACTGCAACATCGCTTAGATTGAAAGGCACTCTGCTAGCTATAGTTTCTTCGTAAGCAATTTCATTGGTGCTGTTTATTATCACCAAATGCACTGCATTGCCATTTATATTGTCCGTTGCATTAAAGGCTAGTAACTTACAATCTCCAATCATTTCGATGTGGGTGCTACCGTGCATGGGCCAATAGTTAAGGCAAATGTTTTTAACTATAGAATCGTTATCGCCCAACTGATGTATGCAAGGGCCTTGGCCATTTTTGCCCGTAGTGGCTAGCAAGTAGGTGTTATGATAAGGACTGGCTATGTCATTTACCATACTCCCATGCAAAGCGTCTAAATTATCAAGCTGTTTTAATGAATCCTTATCGTTAACAAAATACAAATAATCGGTAGTGCCAGGCCTGCCCCAAGCGCTGAAGTATAGCGTATCATTAACAAATTTGGCGCAACTTATCGAACCATTTACACAAAAATCAGGGTGAGGAATTGTGCTGCCATCAAATAATTCCAATTGCTTGTTTATACATGGTATACCTGAGCCCTTCAACTCTTTCGTCCTTAGAAAAGCTGCCTGACCAAGGGATGTAATCCAAACGTCTGCCATTTGATGCGGAAGGCTATCTTCCACCCAAATCCTATCATTTACTTTTCCAGTTGATGAATTTAAATTGAATAAGCTCGCCACCAGTTTATTTAATGGTGAATTTGTATTCCCGATGACGAATATGTTTCCCTTATTGTCGATTGCAACTTTGGTCCAGCGCGTATAGTCTGGTTTGTTGGGGTTAAGCTCCCATATTACCTCGCCGTTAGCTTTTATTGCCGTTAAATAGGAGTGTACAGCTTTTATTTCGCTATTCGGGTCATCATCAGCCAGGTATGAGCCTGCAACAAACACCGTATCGCCGTTTATAGCTATCGCCCCAAGTTGGCAGAAGTGGCCCGGTTTGAGGGTAATAAAACCTTCAATGTCATGGCCGTCATCAAAAAAGTGACACGATGCGGCCAACAGTGTGATAACAAGAATTAAAAATAGGCCGTTCCGCATAAGGCTGAAACTTAAAAATGGGTGTTTTTCGTTAAAAGTACAATATTCCCTATTTACTTGTATTTCAGTAGGTTTTGGCATTCATTGATTGTGGTTTTAGGCTTATTGCAGTGGCTTTTTATATACTTAGACTTCCTAAAAATGACAAATATTGCGTTGGCATTGAAAAATGGTGTGCCGATATTTATACAAAATAAGGAAACAGGAGATGAGCTACGGACAAGAAGATATCATGGTGCACCTGATTCGCAATAGGTTTTATACGTATTGCAGGCAGGAGCAGTTTTCGTTGGCTGAAGAAATGCGCAACATTGCCGATGCACAAGACCTGCATGAGTTGGTGTACGAGTTCGATGACTATCTATCTGAAAATAGGCCAAGGTACCAACATAGTGCCTAAATGGTATGTTTTTAGGCATCAGAAAAGAGCAGTAGACACACTATCAATATGCCTTCAACACCGATTTACGGATAGAGTCTTTTTGCGCTGGTGAAAGTTGGTGGTCGTAGTTGTACAAGGCCACTTCCCACTCACCATAAATGGCATTGGGTAGTACAATATATTCAGCACCAAATTTGTCCTTTAAACTATCGGTTAGTTCGTGCCTTCGCTCGTTGTTTTGTTTCTCAAAGTCTTTGGCAAAATCGTTCAAGTTGTCGCCCAGGTATAATGCCACCTCGTAGCCTTGTGCATAAATGGCTTGGCGGCGTTCTTCTTTGCCGCTGGTGGTAGTTTTAAGGTAAAAGTGGCTGCTATCCAATTGCGGTAGGCCAAGCGCCTGCAAGTTGGCTAGGGTAGCATCGTATTCATCAACGCCACGGTTGCTCACATAAAATATGGTTACGCCCAGCGAGTCGGCCAAATCAAAGAACGCTTTGCTGCCCGGTACAATGGTTGCTTTGCGCTGGGCTGTCCATTCTTTCCAAGTTTCGGGGTTGTAGCCGCTGCCTTGGCTTACCAACCAAGCATTGTAGTAGCTATTGTCTACCACGGTTTCATCAAGGTCGGTTATAATAGCAAGCTTGCCTTTAGGGTTGGCTTTTATCTTGGCCAATAATCTTTCGGTGGCTAGGTTGTACGCTTGGTAACAAAGTGCTCTGTATTCAGAGCCAAACTGATGATATAATATGGCTTGCACATAGTATTCGGCATTGTTGTAGGTGTTGGCAGGTGTCACTTCAGCTACAGGGGCTGGGGTTGGTTGGGCGCAACTTGCGGCTACAAATACTACTGCTAACAGGGCAAAGCGAACTGGGTTCATGTGGTTGTTTTAGGATGGTGGCAAAGATAAGCAAGCTGCTTGAATAGCCATGATGCCTACAAATAGAAATAACAATTTAGCAATAGGACAAGATTAGGGGCACTATGGCCTTTAGGCCAGCATGTTTCGCACCCGGCGCACATACTCCCACATCATTAAGCCTATACTAATGCTTAAGCCGATAATGGGTAGGCCAATCCAAGTTACTCCTAAGGCATGTACCAGTATACTAGGCAATAGCGCCAGCGCACCGATAAGCATTATGGTAGCTATGTTTCCCAAGTAATCCAATCGTTTACCTTCCATAAACATACCTGCTGGGGCAAAAGCTAGCCATGCGAATGCTACTAGCAACAAACTTTGCGTATAGCTGGTAGCCAAGCTATTGCCAAAAGCTATGCCAATACCTACGGTGGCTAATAAGGCAAATAGTATGTAAGCGGTGCGATAAGTAAGGTTCACATCAGGCGTGCAATCAATGCCTGCTTTAGATTTGGCCGTGCCGGCAATCACCCTTCGGTTGTAAGAAATGAAATGGTAAAACTGTGTAAAGAAAGCTTTAATAGGCTTAATACCCAGCATCCACTTTACTAACGGAAACCGGTTGCCGATAATATGCACCATGGCATCCAAGCCATAGATCGTTGCACCGCCGTTGGTATCCACTAGCGGTATTTCGTGGCGGGCTCGGTTAAGGTCGAGTTGTGGTAGAAGTTTGCTTTGAGCCACCTCCGTAAAGCCCATTCGGCCATTGGGCGTTAACATTTGGTTATTCACAAAAATGCCCGTGTACCAAGCGCACATCGGGCAACTATCATCATAAATAATGACTTTGTTATCGGTAGCTCTGGTGTCCATAGCTATTGTGTTTTGTTATATTAAAGCTACGGATTTGTTTTTGAAGTTTCAAATAATATTGAAAGATTATTATTACTTGCCTTTTTACTTAGTAAACGTAAAGCTGTTCATTAAAGTGGTAGCCGAGGGCTCATATTTGTTAAACTCGGCTTCGGCGGCGGTGTAGGTTATTAGGTAGGCAGCTTTGTTCTTCACAAACCACATTTGCTTAAGCTTTAATTGGGTGCCGTAGTAGTTCATTTTCAACACTGCCTTTTTGGTTGGTTGCCCGGCTAGTTTCATGTCTTCAATAGATATAAACTCCACGGTGCCTTTCATCTGTTTATACTGCTCCACGCTCAGTTCGGTAAACTGCTCCAAGTTTAGGGGCTGGCTGGTGAGGTCTTGTATTACTAGGTTTACGTTTTCCTGAAACTTATCGGCTGCATCGGCCAATGGGCTTTTGAAAATCAAGATTCCCTGCTCGGTACCAGCCGTCCAAGTATCGGGGTATTGCATCTTTATGTTGTTTTGGGTATCGTTAAACTCCAACCAGCCGGTTTGGATGGCAAATATGGAAACGAAAGCAACTAGAAGAGTTTGCATAGTAGGTTGTTTTGTGCCGTAAAGCTACTTATTATAGGCTGAGAATTCTAAAACGGAGTTATGGATACCTTAATTAATAAGTATGTTAAGCCAGTGTTCATAAATGTAGCAAAGGTGAATTACAGGCTGTGATTTTCATTTTTCAACTTTTAATTAACGCTTCCCATTTCCAATTCACCCTGCTTTCCTGTAAATTTGGACGAACTTTAAAATGACGTGTCGAGAGCCACGCACTTAAATAGAAACCATGAGCGTATTAGTGAACAAAGATAGCCGTGTAATTGTGCAGGGCTTTACCGGTAAGGAAGGTTCTTTCCATGCGGAACAAATGATTGAATATGGCACCAATGTAGTAGGTGGCATTACCCCGGGCAAAGGTGGTACCGAGCACTTGGGTCGCCCGGTGTTCAATACCGTAGCCGATGCTGTGGCGCAAGCCAAGGCCAATGTGTCTATCATTTTTGTGCCACCGGCATTTGCCGCTGATGCCATCATGGAAGCTGCCGAGGCGGGTATTAAAGTGGTTATTTGCATTACCGAAGGTATCCCAACACAGGATATGGTAAAAGTAAAAGCTTACCTAAGCGACAAAGACGTTACCCTTATCGGCCCTAACTGCCCAGGTGTAATGACTCCAGGTGAGGCTAAAGTAGGTATCATGCCGGGCTTCATCCACAACCCTGGAACCATTGGTATCGTTTCACGCTCAGGCACCTTGACCTACGAAGCGGTTGACCAAGTAACGAAAGCTGGCCTTGGCCAAAGCACTTGCATCGGTATTGGTGGTGATCCGATTATTGGCACTACCACTTTGCAAGCTGTGAAGTTGTTGATGGAAGACCCTGCTACCGAAGGCATTATCATGATCGGTGAAATTGGCGGAAGCATGGAAGCCGACGCTGCCCGTTGGATTAAAGCCCATGGTACTAAACCAGTTGTAGGCTTTATTGCTGGCCAAACGGCCCCTCCAGGACGCCGCATGGGTCACGCTGGTGCTATTATTGGTGGTGCTGATGATACAGCGGCTGCCAAAATGAAAATCATGCGCGAGTGTGGTTTGTTTGTGGTAGAAAGCCCAGCCGTAATTGGTGAAACCATGGCCAAAGCCTTGAAAGAAGCGAAAGCAACTGCTTAATAAATTCAAAATTTAAGATTGAAAATTTAAAATTCGGGTTGGAGCAATTCAATTTTGAATTTTAAATTTTCAATTTTTAATTCCGTTCCCCGATGAAGCTTCTTGACGGAAAAACCGCTCTGATAACGGGTGCCTCTAGGGGTATCGGTGAAGGTATTGCCCGTAAGTTTGCCGAGCAGGGGGCCAATGTGGCATTTACGTATGCCCGCTCTTCGGAGAAAGCATTGGCATTGGCTGCAGAGCTAAGCGCTTTGGGCGTAACCGTTAAGGCATACCAAAGCGATGCGGCAGATTATACCGCTGCAGAGCAACTTACCGAGCAGGTAGTGCAAGATTTTGGAAGGATTGACGTTTTAGTAAATAACGCAGGTATTACTAAGGATAACTTGTTGCTTCGCATGAGCGAAAGCGAATGGGATACCGTGGTGGATACCAATTTGAAATCGGTGTTTAACCTCACCAAGCAAGTAAGCCGCGTCATGCTCAAGCAACGCAGTGGTAGCATTATCAACCTCAGCTCCATAGTGGGCATGAAGGGGCAAGCTGGGCAAAGCAATTATGCGGCCAGTAAGGCAGGTATTATTGGTTTCAGTAAGTCGGTGGCCGATGAGCTAGGCACACGCAGCATCCGTTGCAACGTGATAGCGCCTGGCTTTATCCAAACCGATATGACCGATGCGCTAGGGGAGACTTTGAAAGCGGAGTATTTGAAAAGCATACCCATGAAACGCCTAGGCACTGCCGAGGAAGTGGCCAACGCGGCCCTTTTTTTGGCTAGTGATTTGAGTAGTTATGTGAGCGGGCAGGTGTTGAGTGTTTGTGGCGGGATGAATAGGTAGTGTTTTGAAGAGTGTTGCGAAGCCCGCATTGCGATGGTTCGGCTCCGCTCACCATGACACGAACTAAAGATTATGCAAATTGCGAAGATTAAACTTCGGTTAAACTATAGCAACAGGTTTTCCTAATTGTGTCATCCTGAGTCTCGTTTGAAACGAGAAAGGACAGGCTCTTTTTAGGAGGGAATAGAATGAAGGGTTAAAACAATACTGCGAATAAATTACAGGGGAAGTTAGAGGGTTGTTCTCGAACGGGCAACCCCCTCCCAACCTCCCCCTAAACAGGGGAGGAGCTAAACAGCCTAAAACAAACTATGACCCTATTAGCAGCTAGCCTTTCTTTCGAGCTTTCCACTTGGTGGGTGTTGGGCTGTATTGCTTTAGGTGCAGGTGTGGCTAGTATCTTGTATTTCGGCAACAGTTTTATCAAAAGCCCATCCAACCGCCAGCAATTGGTTTTTAGGGCATTGGCTGTGGTTCGGTTTACCGTCATTACCTTGTTGGCTTTGTTGTTGTTGGCGCCACTGTTCCGCAGCGAGTTTACCGAAACCCGCAAGCCAGTGGTGGTGGTGTTGCAAGACAATAGCCAAAGCGTTACCTACGGCTTTGCCGATGGCGACTCGGCCAAATATGTTGATGACCTAGCCAAACTGCAAGCCAAGCTTGGCGATAAGTTTGATGTGAAATCTTATGGCTTTAGCCAAGAGCTTTTAGAGAACCTCAACCCCGACTTCAAAGGCGAGATAACCGACCTGAGCCGTGCCTTGGGCGATATTTACAACCTATACGGCAACCAAACCGTGGGTGGTATTATCCTCGCTACCGACGGTATTTACAACCAAGGCTCGAACCCATTTTACATTGCCCAAAACTATCCATCCATACCCGTATACAGCGTCGCCTTGGGCGATACTACTCCACAGCGTGATTTGAAGATTGACCGCGTGCTCTACAACGATTTGGTGTACCTCAACGACCGATTCAAGATTTCCGTTGAAATGGTATCGCAAAATCTAACTCCTGTCAACACCAAGGTAGAGGTGCTGAACATGAGCAACCGCGGTAACCCAACCAAACTCGAAGATAGAGCCGTAACTTTTGCCAATACAGGCGAGGTGGTTACTGCCGATTTTGTGCTGGATGCCAAAACTGCCGGCTTGCAGCATTACCGAGTGCGATTGGTGCCTGTGGCCGGAGAGTTTACCGAGGCCAATAACTATAGGGATATTTTTGTGGATGTGCTGGATAGCCGCCAGCGCATCTTGATACTAGCTAACTCGCCCCACCCCGATATAGCAGCCTTGCGCGAAGCTGCTGAAAGTAATAAGAACTATGAGGTAGAGGTTAAGTTTGTGCAAAACATGACTGGCATTGCCGTAAAAGATTATAACCTCATCATACTGCACCAACTACCTTCGGCCAAGTTTGGTTCGCAAAGCGTGATTGATGAAGCCAAGAAAAACGGCATTGCCTTATGGTATATATTGGGCTCGCAAAGCTCATTGGAGCTGTTTAATGGCATGCAGGGTGCCGTTCAAATATCAGGCAAGGGCCAAAGCCTTAACGAAGCCATGGGCTCACTCAATCCCGATTTTTCGTTGTTTACTACCTCCGAACAGTTCAAACAGCAATTGCCAAAGTTGCCGCCGCTATTTGTGCCGTTTGGTCAGTTCAAAACTTCGCCAAGCAGCCGGGTATTGATGCGTCAGCGCATTGGTTCAGTTAGTACCGATTACCCCTTGTTGGTGTTTGAGGAAAATACGGGCAACAAAACCGCCGTGTTGCTAGGGGAGGGGATATGGCGCTGGAAATTGTACGATTACCGTTTGAACAGCTCGCACGAAGCCTTTAACGAGTTGGTTGGCAAAACCATACAATACTTGGCCGTAAAGCAAGACAAACGCCAGTTTAGGGTTAAACCATTAAAGAACATTTTCCTCGAAACAGAATCAGTGGATTTTACTGGCGAACTATACAATGCCAGCTACGAGTTGGTAAACGAGCCTGAAGTATCGGTTACCATTACCGACGAGAGCGGTAAGGAGTTCCCGTTTCAAATGAACAAGACCTCAAAGGCATACGATTTACGTGCGGGTACGTTCCCAGAGGGCAATTATACCTTCATGGCAATAACCAACTATAATGGTAAGCAACTCGCCCAAGACGGTCGCTTTACCATCAGTCCGTTGGAGTTGGAAAGTAGCAATACCGTTGCCGACCATAAGCTATTGTTTCAAATAAGCGACAACTCTGGCGGCCAGCTTTATGCCCCAACCCAGTTGGATAAATTGGCTGACGACATACTGGCAGGCAACCAAAGCAAGCCCGTGCTATACAGCACTTTCAAAACCCTTCCTTTCATCAACCTGAAGTGGATATTCGCCATCCTTATATCGCTATTTGCCGTGGAGTGGTTTGTGAGGAAGTATATGGGCGGATATTGAACCAGTTTTTGATTTACGAGGTACGATTTACGAGTGGGTTGTTTCCCTTAACACTCTTTAACACACATTTCACATAAAAACATAAAACCCCATGCAACACAATAATGGGTGGCAATATCATTGTTGTAAGTTTTATCTTTAGCCCTTAAATTACCTCCCTTTAAACCTTACCCCCATTATGAAGCGTATAGCGCTGCTTTTGCTTTTATTGGTCCATGCAGCAGCATGGGCTCAGATTGATGTTTCGCGTATTGATATTGTTCGCGATAAATGGGGCGTACCCCACATTTTTGCCCCTACCGATGAGGAGGTTGCCTATGGTCTGGCTTGGGCTACCGGCGAAGATGATTTTAAAACCGCCCAAGAGCTACTACTTAGCGTGCGCGGCAAATTGGGCGAAGTGAATGGCAAGGATGGTGCCGTGCTCGATTTTATGTATTACGTATTGGATGTAGACCATGTGGTAGAAGAACAATACGAAACGGCATTCTCGCCCAAGTTCAAAAAGGTGTTAGGGTATTATGCCGATGGCTTGAATGCCTATGCCGCGGCTTTCCCTAAAGAGGTATTGCACAAGGATTTGTTTCCGGTTTCGGGCAAAGATTTGGTGAAAAGCTATTCGCTTACTTCGGCGCTTTTGGCTAATATATACATTGATATTCAAAAGATTTTCGGGGGTTTTATTGCCGATTACGAAGGAAGCTTGCCCGATGGCTCCAATGCGTTTGCATTTAGCAGCAAAAAAACCACCGATGGCAAAGCTTATTTGATAGTAAATAGCCATCAACCATTGGAAGGTTTGTTCTCTTGGTACGAAGTGCACGTGTGCAGCGAAGAGGGATGGAATTTTCTAGGCGGCACGTTCCCTGGCGGTGCGGCACCTTTCTTAGGTACTAACGAAAACTTAGGTTGGGCCAACACTCTTAACCACCCTGACTTTTGTGATGTGTACAAACTACAGATGCACCCCAATGATAAGCTGAAGTATAAGTTTGATGATGGCTGGGAAACTTTGGAGCCTTATACAGCCAAAGTAAAGGTAAAGGTGGGTTTTGTTAAAATCCCGATTAAAAAGACTTTCTACCGCAGCAAGTATGGGCCTACCATTAAGAACAAGGAAGGGTATTATTCGCTTCGTTTCCCTGCTGGATTGGACATAAGTGCACCCGAGCAAACCTATAAAATGAACAAGGCCCGTAACTACGGCGAGTTTATGGATGCTTACCGGATGCAGGCGCACCCTTGCACTAACCTCATATATGCCGATAGGGACGATAATATATACTACATCAGCAACGGGCTTTTCCCGAAACGCAATCCTAAGTACGATTGGTTTAACGTATTGCCGGGCAATACCTCCGAAACGCTCTGGAAACCAGAGTACTATCCTTTAGATTCGTTGCCGCAATACTTAAACCCTAAGTCGGGGTACCTGTTCAATTGTAACAACACACCCTTTGATGCAACAGGCCCAGGCGAGAACTTAAATCCTTACGACTTTAACCCAACATTCAATTTCGAGCTGGAAGACAATAACCGCAGCATACGTGCCCAAGAGCTTATTGCCCAATACGATAGGGTTAGTTACGAAGATGTGAAACGCATTAAGTTCGACAATATTTTCAACCAAGAAATTTTTACTTCTGGTTGCGAAAACTTGATAATGCTTACCGAGCTTGACCCTACTAAATACCCTGATATTGCCGATGCCATTGCGGTAGCTAAAGATTGGAACAGGGTGGCCGATGTGGATAACAAAGAAGCCGCACTGCTGTTTTTTGCTTTCTACGAAATAGCGGAGGGTATGACAGAACGCGCTGTACAGTATGAATGCAATGCATTTTACGAAGAAGAGTATGTAGCTGCCATGCGCGCTGCCAAAAAGCATATGATGAAACATTTTGGTAGCTTGCGCGTGCCGCTGGGCGATGTGCAAAAGCTGGTGCGTGGCGACAAGGAACTACCGGTTGGCGGTGGCCCCGATGTGTTGGGTGCTGCCATGACGGGCCCATACAAAGACGGTATGCGTAAAACATTGGTAGGCGACTCGTACATAATGATGTGCCGTTATAACAAAGCGGGTGTTGAGATAGAGACCATACATAGCTATGGCGCTTCGGCAAAACCTAATAGCCCGCATTACACCGACCAGATGGAGTTGTTTGTGAGCAAAGGGTT
>CAIOSU010000333.1 GCA_903861055.1 uncultured bacterium | reverse complement strand
TGACAATGCGGCTCAATATAAGTCTTACTATCCATAGCCAGCGAAGCACTAGATGATGAAACACTATAGCTAGTATCCAAATTGTAAAAGATATCAGTGGGTTTGGGAACAGGAAATGGTAAGGCAATATGGTGGCCCAATACAAAGGTTGTGCTATGGCAAAGGCTATCAAGAAACCGAACGGTAAGTATATTTCATAAAAGGTATTGAGCGTAAATAGGCCTAAATCGAGCCGAAAATTGAGCGGCTGCCGAAGGTTGATGCGCACCACTGGCACCAATTGCCACACGCAAAAGAAACCAAGTAAGCTATAAAGCAGTGTGGTATAATTGTCTGTAAAGTAAACGGCAAAAGCAAACATCCCTATCTCCAAAGGAATAAACAGCCAACGCAAAAGATTGACATTGAAACGCAGTCCATAGCGATTGATGATATTCGCCGTTCCCGAAATTCGATCTTTTCGCCTATCCAATATGTGGTGTTGAATAATGTTTCGTAACCCAGCCGCCATAGCCCAACCGGCAATTGTTAAGGCTTGATAAGTTCCGGATATAAAGTAGTTAGGCAGCAAATTGTTAATGAGCCATGCTGTGTAAACAACTATCAATACAGGCAAAAAGTATGAATAAAGTGCATCGGTGATGGCACCCAAATAATAGCGCTCTTTTAGACGGACAGGCGGGATAGAATAAAGTAAGAATGACAACAAATGTACCCCAACCAATACCCACGATACTGTGGCAGTGGGCAACCAAAACCATGGCAATAAAGCAACTACCATCAAACCAATTGCAACTAGCCATCTAGTGGCTATACTTAAATTACTGGAGCGATTGGGCTTGCCCGCAAGAGCATCTTGCTCAATATCGAAACTATCGTTTACGAAATAGCCGAAACCCGCTGCTCCGAACATCCACACCACCAATAGGCCAGCATTTATCCAAAATGCATCAATTGGGATATTGGTAAACTTAATCTGCCAAAAATAAATACCGAGCAAAAATGGCACCTTAAACCGCCACCACTCATTGTACCGGAGTGTTTGCAGCCAAGCGGATGTAGGGAGTGTAAACTTACCGGTATTTAAAGCCATTAAGCCTTTTATTTGTTTTATCTTGAGGGTACCCTATCGTATTTACTTCGCGCTCTTTGCTATTATACCTATTATTCTTGCTAATTTAGTAAAATAGCCATTAAAATCACTGCTGCCTGCCCTTGTTACACTTCGCGCATATCATCAATCCTGTTAATGCCCCTCAAGGCAATGAGTTACATCAGGTTCAGCCCATGGTGTTTCGGTCAATGCAGGTAGCTCAGGAACAGGCTACTGAGGTACAGGTAGATTTGCTGGCTGTTTGCTTCCCCGAGGATGAACCGATAGTGCCATCCTACTTCAAATTACTAACCTTTCTTACTCAATCTATATTAGATGTGGAAGGGATTAAGGCCACTAAAAAGCTACCATTCATAAAAGATATTTTAGAAGCACTTACTGCCAACACCGATGCAGAGTACTTGATATATACCAATGCCGACATAATATTGCAGCCCTATTTCTACCGAGTTGTAGCAGCTTATATAAACCAAGGACACGATGCCTTGATTATAAACAGGCGCAGAATTGCACCTTTATATAAAAGCCCCGACCAATTGCCGCTTATTTGGGCTCAAACTGGAAACCCACACCCTGGCTATGATTGCTTTGTGTTTCATCGCAGTTTGCTGAATAAGTTTGTGCTTAGCGATATTATACTGGGTACCCCTTTTATTGAGGCAACATTGGCACACAATGTATTTGCCCACAGCCAAAGCTACTTGCTACTCGACCACCACCACCTTACAGCCCACTTGGGTATGGAGGTAATGCCCAAGCGCAACAAGGAATTGTATTGGCACAACCGCAATACGTTTTTTAAAACCATACTACCAACTTTAAAACCATACCTTACTGACCAAAAACTACCCTACGCCAGCTATTCGTGGCTGGGTAAACAATTGCGTCGAATACTCAATCCAGCCATTTTCACCTCGCTAAGCATCGAGTTGGAAGGCAAAAGCAAGGTAGATAAGCTAAAGTGGTACATAAACGAACTACGCTGGTCGTTTTTGGGCAAATCCTGATCCGAACATCCACGTATCGTTTTTAATCAAACACATTTATTGCTGCATTTTTGTTGCACGTTATAAGGGTTTTCAACAAACTGCCGTTATATAATATTTCACGTCGTTCAGAACATATTGTTAAATTTGGATGACCTTGAAAAGAGCACTCAAAAAACTCGCTAAATATACTGCCTATATCCTTTTGGGTATTTTAGGGGTATTGATAGTGCTGCTCATTGCCTTGCGGTTGCCAGTGGTGCAAACCTTTATTGCTCAAAAGGCCACCTCTATCCTTGCCGAAAAAACAGGTGGGCATATTAGCGTAAACCAAGTACGCATTAATTTTATAGATAATGTATTATTAAAGGGGGTGTATATAGAAGAGCCCAATGGCGATACATTGTTGTATGCAAAAAGGCTGGAAGTTGATATTAGCCTTTGGCGAATACTTAAGCAGGAAATTCATATTGATGCAGTTGAGTTGGAAGATGCTGTTGGAAACCTAAGCCAATCGCCTGAAACGGGTGATTTTAATTTTCAATACATCATCGATGCTTTTAGCGACACGACAGCAATTGTTGATACCACGCCCAGCAATTGGGTTATTTCTGCTCGGCAGGCATATCTTACCAAGGTCCGCTTCAATTTGGATATAGAGGGACTGAAGCTAAATACTTATGTGAGTGAGGCCGATTTGGAGTTAGATAAGCTAGATTTGGTAAACCAAAGCATCGATGCCGACCACATCAACATATCCAACAGCCAGGTAACTCTATTCATTACTAGCATCAGCGATTCAACGGCTGTTGATAGTGTCGGTTTGATAAGCTCTCCAATGGATTTTCCGCTCCCTGATGTTGGTTGGGCCTTTTCTATTGAGGATGTGAAGCTAGAAAACCTAAAGGTAAAAATAGACCAAGCAAACCAACCCAATATAGGTGGCTTTGATTACAACCATTTAGACATTTCCAACATTAACGCCGAATTGGAAGATGTTGCTTGGGAGCACAACTTGTTAGAAGTGAATATTGAAGGCATTTCGCTAAACTCAGCCGACGGAACGGTGATTGAGCATTTAACTGGAGATTTAGCGATTACCGAAAAAGGAATTAACGTGCAAGGGTTTGCTCTAAAAAGCACCGGAATTGATATTGCGCTAGATGCACAAGTGCAATACACTAGCTTTAACCAACTGCTAACCTTTGACCCGAACACAGGCGTTGAGTTGGACCTAGAAAAAGCAAACATCAAACTAGGAGCGCTAGAACCCTTCCTACCGTTTCTTTGGACGGATGGTATACTGGCGCCTAAAGCACGAGAGGCCATTATAAATCTTGCTATCAAAGCAAACGGAACTATAGGAGATTTAAAGCTTGATTTGGTTGAACTAAGCACAAACTCCATTACCAAAGTAAAGCTTAGCGGCAATGCGCAAGGCCTACCCGACTACAAAACAGCCACGTTCCAAGTAAAGCTAAACCAATTAACTACCGACTACTATGATTTACTAGCCATAATTGGCGAAGTGGGCATACCAAAAGGCGTAAGCAAGTTTGGCACCATTAGGCTTACTGGTGACATTGGTGGTCGCTTAGATTCCATTGACGCCAAAAAAGTATTACTGAGCACCCAAAAGGTAACAGGTCTATCAGGTAATATTAGAGCAATAGGCTTACCAGCTATCGCCAATACTCGGTTTACCTTAAACCTAAACTACTTAAAAACCAGAAGCCAAGAAATTGCGCCTTTTGTGGGTGATACCTTGCCCGAAATGCTAACTAAACTTGGTACGGTTGCCTACAGCGGCACTTTCGACGGTACTATTACTGATATGAGTCTAAAGGGGCTGTTATCCAGCGACCTAGGAACATTGAAAGCCGATTTGTCGGCAAACTTTAACGATACATACACCCAAGCTTCTTATGACGGAAAAGTGAGACTAGATACTTTCCACTTAGGAGCGTTGTTAGGCACTGAAGATTTAGGAAGAATTAGCCTAAGTGCTACCGCTAAAGGGCAAGGACTTTCTTTAGACAGCATACATACCACTATAGATGCCATTATTAGCGAGGTGGAAGCCAAGAAATATACCTACCACAATATCTCAATTGGGGGTAAAATGGACAAAATGCAATTTAATGGCAGCATCCACATCGACGACCCGAACCTTAAGTTTGATTTTGATGGACTAGTCAATTTAGATACTGCCAATACCGAGTTATCGTTCATAGCATCGTTAGATACTATAAACTTGCACAAGCTAAATATTACTACTACTCCAATAGGCATTAGTATGCAAATGGATGTAGACCTTAAAGGATTCAGCTCAATAGACGTGGATGGCAAGGCAGTACTTTTGGACATTAAAATTAATGATAGCACTGACGTATTTATTATGGATAGTTTTGTGGTAGAGGCCTACGCCAACGACACTGGCAAAACAATACAAATAAGTTCGCCTGTTATAAACGGATTTATAGCAGGACGCTACAACCTAGAAGCCCTACCTACCGAATTGCAAGCCTTCATAGCCAGCTATGTTGATAATGTAGGCGACAGTATTATTAAGCCCTATAAGGTAAAAACACCACAGCAGTTTGATATGCTACTAACCATAAGCAAGCCACAGCCGCTAATAGATGTTTTAGCCCCAGGATTGATTTTGGATACAGCATCTATTACAGGCAGGTTTGATAATGAAAAAGGCGATTTGATTATTACCGCCATTATTCCTGAAGTTAGGTACGATAGTTTATCAATCAACAAAGTTACCGTGCGCACAGGTGGTCGCGGTAAATTATTCGGAGCTATGGTAATGGTTGATAGCCTTACCTATGGCAATGAAATTGACATACCGCATACAAGGCTGTTCACATTCTTTCGTAATGACAGCTTGCGATATGGATTGAATATATATGATGCTGACACCTCGTTTTACCGTTTAAAAATGGGCGGCTACATGCAACAAAACGACGACGAATATTGGTTTTCATTTGATAGACCTCTCATACTTAATGGCGAAACGTGGACCAGTTTAGTGGGTAACAAATTGATAGTCGCTCCCAAAGGGTTGAACTTTGAAAAGTTTGGTTTCGAGAACGGGCAAAAACGTTTTCAGTTTAATACCCCTGATACCACCAATGGTAAAAATCCATTGCAGATTTCGTTCAACAACTTCCCGTTGGGCGAGCTATCCGAGTTGGTTTCTTATGAGGGATTGGATTTTGGAGGTACGATAAATGGTGCAGCAACCGTTTACGACGTCAAACAAAGCCTTGATTTTGTTTCCGACATTACAATAAAGGACATCGAAATCAATGAAAGTTCGGTAGGCGATATGAGCATTAATGGCTCAAGGTCAGGGTCGAATATCGATGTGGGCATTGTTCTCTCGGGGGCCAATAGTATGACACTATTGGGTAAAATAGATACTAAGACCCAAGAAATTAATGCTGGTTTCAATATCGCCAAAATCGACCTTAAAATATTCGACCCGTTCCTAAGAGATTTCGTGAAGGATAGTGAAGGCTCAATAAATGCTGAAGCAACAATAAGAGGTACTTATTCCAAACCAGAAATAGACGGTCACGTTGGGTTTAATGGTGTCAAGACCTTTGTACTCTTTGCTGGCACCCAGTTTCAAATACCCAACCACGATGTTAATTTTACAAGTAGCCAGATTACGCTGAACAGTCTACAATTAAAAGATGCAAGAGGCGATTTAGCCACCTTGGATGGCAAGATAACACACGATTATTTTAAAGATTTTCAGTTCAATCTCCGTTTCAAAACCAACGGTTTCCAGTTCTTGAATACAAAACGCGATATACGCGAACTGTTTTATGGCACTTTAATATTGAGCGTTGATGCCCGAATTACTGGAACGCCTGCGCTGCCAATACTTGACGTGGCCACTTCAACAAAAAAAGGTACTAACCTTACAGTTTCGCCTTTAACCCTTGAAGAAGGCATACAAGATGCAGCTTATGTAATATACCATAACCCCAACTCCGGCGATACCTTAGTGACCCAGAAAAGATATAGTGTTACTTCACTGCCCATTGATTTAACTTTGAACCTAGAAGTAACCGATGATGCCTATTTTGTTGTAGTTGTTGATGCCGGGACCGGCGACCAACTTGACTTAGTTGCTGAAGGAAACCTTGCTGTAAACATCCCCGCCAATGGCAATATCTCCATAATTGGCGGATTGGATGTAGTAAGCGGAAGCTATCGTATGACCCAGGCTTTCTTAAAACGTAAATTCATTATTGAAAAAGGCAGCCGAATTGACCTTAGTGGAGACCCAATGGATGCACGACTAAGTATTAATGCTATCTACGCCACCAAAATAAGCACCTTTGCTTTAATTGGAGACCAAGCAACAACGCTCACACCTCAAGAACAATCGGATGCCAAAAAGCCAAGCAATGTAGAAGTAGTATTGACTATGCGAGGGGTACTTTCCAGTCCCATCATTTCTTTCGACATCCGATTGCCAAACGAATCAGGTATAAGCAGCATAGCTAGCCGTCGATTGCAACAAATGCGCCAAGACCAAAACGAAATAAACACCCAAGTATTTGCCATATTACTGATGAATAGCTTTATTTCGAGTGGCAGCACTAGTTCGGGTGGAGGAATACCAGGAGTAAATACCGCATTAAAAAGTGTAAGCGGACTGGTAAACCAGCAATTGAGCCGATTTACAAGCAAAGTAAAAGACTTTTCGGTGAACATTGATGCCAGTTCTTACGAAGGCTATTCTACAACCGATGCCAATAATACCGTTACTGAGTTAGGGGTAAGTGTTAGCAAAGGTCTGTTTGATAACCGATTGGAGTTAAAAGCCGGTGGCGATGTGAATTTGGAAAGCAATACCGGAAGCGCCAATCAAGGAAGCGGCTTTACGCAATGGGCAGGAAACTTTGTGTTAGAGTATAAACTTACCGAAAACGGGAAGTATCGGGTTAAAATTTTCAACACATCGGACTATAACCTTTTGTACCAAAACAACGTGAACCGCACTGGCGTGGGCCTCACCTTTCAACATAGTTTTAGAAAAAGAAAAAAAGTAGAAGAGCAAGAAAAGATGCCTTTGGAAGTGCCATTACCAGTGCTGCCAAACGACACTATTCCAAATGATAGTATACCAACCATAGCCCCAAAAACCAAGGAGCAAGAATGAACCGTAGGCATTACCTAACCTTATTGATAATAACAATACTGGCGTGGGGCTGCACGGCTACTAAGCTAATACCCGAGGGTAAGAAGCTGTACGTGGGGGCTGAGTTGAAATACTTGAACCCAGAAATGGTGCATAAACCTGGACGCACAGCAGGTGAGATAAAGGCTAATATACAACCACAGGGTAACAAGAAATTTCTTGGGCTTTTCCGCACCCGCTTATGGATATACCAACGCACTAAAGAGCCAAAGACCAAATTGGATGATAACGGTAATGAGGTGGCAAAAAAAGGATTACGGAATTTCTTGAAAAACAAGATTGGCGAACCGCCTGTTTATCTCAATACCGGTGATGTAAAGAGAAGTAAACTACTGATGGAGAAATACCTTAGGGAGCAGGGATACTTTGGTTCTACCATTACGTATGAAATAAATAACAACGAGGTAAATTCGATTAGCGTTACCTATACTATGGCATCAAACGGAAGACATAGGGTTCGGAATGTGAACTTACCTGCTGATAGTGCCGATTACATAAATAAGATAATATACAACAACCAAGATTTATTACTTACGGAATCTGGCAAGTTGTACAAACTTTCGAAGCTAGATAACGACCGGAATACCATAGCCACCTTAGTAAGAGACTCAGGCTACTATTCCTTTAGCCCAGAATACATTTACTATTATATTGACACTACTGTAGGTAACCAGCAGGTGGATATATATTTTAACATTGAGAACCCCGATACTAACGAAAAGCACCATCAGTTTTACTTTCGTAACGTTACTATATATCCTGGTTACTCTATTGATAGGCCCAATCAAGGGCTTACAGGCGATACCTCCAAATTTAGAAAGTTCATTTTCATATACCCAAATGTAAAGAAGTATATTCGGGTCACAACCGTCGGTAGAAACCTACTTACTATACCCGAGAGCGTTTCTCGCAAACGCGGCACAACTATTCCGTAAGTAAAATGCTCGATTTGGGAGTGTTTAAGTTTGTGAACATCAGATACGAGAAGGTAGGCTCCGACTCATTGGATGCATACATAT
>CAIOSU010000332.1 GCA_903861055.1 uncultured bacterium | reverse complement strand
GATACTATCGTAGGTGCTACGGAGCAAACCTTTCAACCCACCCAAGGTGGTATTTACGACATCATTATTACCAATATTTATGGCTGTGAGGCTACTGATCAACTAGAGGTTTTCACATTCCCAACTCTCAATGCCAGTTTCAATGCTCCATTAAATGCGCAATTGGGCCAACCTGTTCAGTTTGTAGACGCTACCACTCCGTCTGCCACAACTTGGACATGGAATTTTGGAGATGGCTCTGCGGTTGTTACTGGTCAAACTCCCATTCATAGTTTTATCCAAATTGGCGAACGCCCCGTGTTTATGATTGCCAGCAATAACATTTGTTCTGACACCGCCTATGCCGTGGTTGACGTACTTTATGATTGCTCAATTCTAGGACTCACAGCAGCATTTTCAACATCCCCGGCTGAAGTTACCTTATCTGCCGCAGGCACTGTAACCACAAGTAATGCTAGCACAAATGCGACCCAATATGTTTGGGATTTTGGTGATGGCTCGGCACCTAATCCTGATGTAAATCCAATTCACGCCTACACCCAAGTTGGAACATACCAAATAGAATTAACTGCAATAAACTACAACTGCACCACCAGCACCTCCTTACCAATTACTGTGGTAGAATTTGGCGTGGGTATTGAAGAAGCAGACGATAACGGCTTAGTGGCATATCCCAATCCGAACAATGGACTGTTTACTGTTGTAATGGATTTGCCAAGTGCTTCAGATGTTCGGATTGAACTAAACAACGCTATGGGGCAGCGCGTTTACAGCGAAGATTTAGCTCAAAAGCGGTATTGGAAAAAAGAATTTGACCTCGGCTCATTTGTAAAAGGAATTTATTTGCTACAACTGACCACTAACGCAGGCGTCCTAAATAGGCGCATAATAATTCAGTAAATGATAGAAACAAGAGCCATATATACGGTGTATGCGGAAAGCACACCTAATCCAACCACAATGAAATTTGTGGCCAATCGCATTTTACTCGAACACGGATTGGCGGAATATACTTCTATGGAAGAGGCCAAGGGAAGCCCCATGGCGTTGGCGTTATTCAAATTCCCGTTTGTAAACGGAGTGTTTATCCAATCCAACTTCATTACCGTGTTAAAAAGCGATATGGTGAGCTGGCAAGATGTAGTGCTGGAACTGCGCGAATATGTGCGCGATTTTCTAAACGATGGAGGTGTGGTAATTACCGAGTTGCCAGACATGAGCACGGTGACTCAAGAACAAGCCAGCGTTATGGCTGGTCATGCCGAACCTGCTTCCGAACTCGAAGAACAAATTATCACCATTCTGGAAGAGGAAATTCGTCCAGCTGTGGCGCAAGATGGTGGCAATATCACATTCAAAGGCTTCAAAGATGGCGTTGTAAGTGTTGTGCTTCGGGGTGCGTGTAGCGGCTGCCCATCGAGTACTGTTACCCTCAAAAACGGGATTGAAGCATTGCTAAAAAATCGTTTGCCTGGTGAAGTAACCGAGGTGGTAGCGATAAATGGCTAAGTCACTATAATCCGATTAAATCTTCCATTAATCTGCTCGCTGCGTTGTGTAAACTATACCTACAGAGCGGTATGATTAAGGAAATACTGAGGCTACCGACTAAGGCTTTTACTTTGCGTATTTCGCCTCGTACTTGCGAGAGAGCTGCTTATGCGGGTCGTCCAAATCAATAAGTCTACCTTGGATATATGCTCGTTCTACGTTATTGGTACGCATATCGAGCGCATCACCTGTAGAGACAAACAATGTAGCGTCTTTGCCCACGGTTAGCGTTCCACATTTATCGTTTAATCCAAGGATAATAGCAGTATTACCCGTCAGCGCACTTACTGCTTCTTCGTAAGGCAAACCATAACCAACTACTGTGCCAGCTGTGAAAGGTAAATTTCGCGAGCCCATTGCTTCCATATCGCCTTCATAGTTAAAACAAAACACTACACCTGCCTTATGCAGCAATGCGGGTGTGCGAAAAGGTTGTTTTATATCATCATCCGTCCCAACTGGAAGTGAGTGTGTGCGCTCAAGTATTACAGGCACTTTATATTCGAGCAGAAGGTTCACAACCTGCCAACTCTCGCTT
>CAIOSU010000331.1 GCA_903861055.1 uncultured bacterium | reverse complement strand
TAATTTTTTACTTTTGAATAAACTTTTTGCATCAGATCATTTTATCTCATAAAAAAGTTTTATAATAATAATTCTTTTTAAAATTATAGGATACCTTGCCGAAATTATCAAAAGAGTTAGGTGCATTAGCAGGCCCAAAACCCAACCAACTATGGTTGCACTTAGTTGGCTCAGTTCCTGAAAAAGTGGACGATAACATATTCTTTTCAGCTAAAGAATCTTTTTGGTTCAGCTTGGAATGACCTATAGACCAGACATAGATGGCCTACGAGCTTTGGCAATCATTCTTGTTTTAGTTTTTCATGCTTATCCGACTGCCCTACCAGGAGGTTTCTTAGGCGTCGATGTTTTTTTTGTTATTTCCGGATACTTAATCACAAAAATTATCATTGACTCATATGAACGAGACAAGTTTAGCTTGCTTTTGTTTTATGCCCACCGTATCCGTCGTATTTTCCCTGCGTTGATGCTCGTCTTAGGGGCAACATTTATTTTTGGATATCTCGTTCTAAGAGAGGACGAGATGGAGAGACTTGGTAAGCACGTATTGGGTGCCTCAGTGTTTGTTTCAAATCTTTTGCTACAAACTGAGGCTGGGTACTTTGATGTTTCAACTGAGTTAAAACCTCTTGTCCATTTGTGGTCTCTTGGTATTGAAGAACAGTTTTACCTAGTATGGCCTCTGTTTGTTCTTTTAGCCTTTCGAGTAGGTCGGCCCACTCTCTTTATTACAACTGCTTTTTTTCTTTCAATAGCTTATAACTTGAGGTTTTCTGGACCAAGCGAGATGTTTTATTCTGCTCCAGTGAGGGCATGGGAACTTCTTGCTGGAGCCCTAATTGCTCAGTTTGAATTTAAAGGTAGATTCTCCTTACCCCAGTGGTTGAAGCAAGCTACTTCAATTTCAGGAGTTTGCTTGCTTATATTTAGTTTAATAGTTATAAATAACCAGTTGCGGTACCCTGGATTTTTGGCTTTTATGCCAGTTATTGCCACATCATTACTGATCATTTCCGGCCCACGCGCATATTTCAATAGGGTTTTATTGGGTACATCGCCCTTAATTGCTATAGGTCGGATCAGTTACCCCTTATACCTATGGCATTGGCCAGTAATTTACTATCTAAGGATTTTGTTTGGGCAACAGGTTGAAGCTTGGATTATCTTTGCAGGCCTATTTCTTAGTCTTTTTTTGGCTTGGGCAACCTATAAATTTGTTGAGAAGCCTATCCGTATTGGAAAAATATCATCATCAAAAATAGCGTATGTTCTTTTGGGCTCTATGATATTTGTAGGGTTTATTGGATACTATACCTATGCTAATCACGGACTTCCTGAGCGTTTCGCAGTTAAGGACTTTAGTAAATATAGTAAATATTCTTCTGATTTAGATTCGAAAGAGCTTGCCTTTAATGTTGACGAGACCTGTAAAAAGTTACTTGGAATTATTCCGCTTCGAAACGAATTTTGTAAAAGTAATACTAAACAACCAAAGGTTATAATTACAGGTGATAGCTTTGCTGTTTCATTGAATTATGCAGTACAAGCTGGCAGGGTTGATGTTCCAACCTTATTGATCGCACAAAACGGATGTCTTCCGTTTGGCAGCATACTTAATCATGGTTCAGGTGACCCGACTCGCATGAAAAACTGTAAAGAGGTTTCAGAGCATACTGTTAGCTTGGCCCGCGATATTGAATCAATTGAAACAGTTGTTATTTTTAGCAGGAATAGCACATATCTGTACAACCAAATTGAGGGGCCTGATAATTCGGAGGATGCTGTCAATTATCACTGGATCAATAGTACTGGTAGGAGCTCAGTACTTGATAATAGGTTGGCCTTAATTAAAGGGTACACAAACTTTTTTAATAGTATTAGATCTACTGGCAAAAAAATTGTTTTGGTCTTGGAGAACCCCAACCTGAT
>CAIOSU010000330.1 GCA_903861055.1 uncultured bacterium | reverse complement strand
TTTAAGAACCTGAACTAACATTATCAATTGAGATAAAATTTAAAATCTATCCGTTAATCCCACTTATCACAAAAGCGCTTTTTGAAGGCCTCTTTTTCATCCTCACTCATTCCGGTTACGCGAGATTTCCACTTGGCCTTCCAGGCATGGTCGTCGTGAGAGCACCCGGTGCTGCTGCCTTTGCCCCAACCACCTACTAGTAAGCGGCCGAGCAGCATCAGGCCAAGAGCTTGGGCAAATATTATCTTCGGCCCGTTGAACAAGGTTGGTATTAACCAGTTCCAAAGGGTGGTTGTCAAAAACCCCATAGCAGCGATAAACACCAAACCAAAAAATATGACACGAAGTATTTTCATTTCTTTCTAATTATTAGCAGACAGTAAATGGTGACTAGTGAGTTTCGTTTTACTTTGCTAGTAACTATTTAATAGTTACTAGTTACTAAAATCAAGCTAACTCATCATATAAATCTTGCAGCCTTAGGCGCAGGTATCTCACGGCATAGTGCTTGCGGCTCAATGCGGTGTTAACGGTTACACCTGTTTCTTCTGCTATCTCTTTAAAGCTTTTGTCCTCAAACTCGTGCCATACAAATACTTGGCGTTGTTCTACGGGCAATTCGTCCAAAGCCTCAGCAATGCGGTTCATGATTAAGTTTCGGGCATACTGCTCATCAGGCATACCACTTAGGTCGGGTATTAAGTCCTCAAGGCTCGGTCCATCGCCATCTTCGTCATCGGCACCACTAAAAATCAGGTTACTAAACGTTTCAGGTTTTTTCTTACGGCTCTTGTCTATAATCTTATTTCGGGCAACGGTATATAACCAAGCTCCAGTTTTATCAATTCCTTCAATAGTTCGGTATACCTCAACAAACTGAGAGAAAACGTCTTGCAAAATATCTTCAGCATCTTCAGCCACCCGCACTCGTTGGCGAATAAAACGCATCAGTTGGCCCCTCATTGAGTTGAATACTCCCGCTATTTCGGTGTCCTTATTGGCCATTGTGGTTGTGGTCACGTGTTCCATTACAACTATTGACGAGCGTGCAATGAAAATATTTTATCGAGAATAAAGGTAGGGCAATATATAATTGATATTGAGGAGGCTTATCTAAGAGAAGGACACTTTGGTCTTATATTTCAGATACCGACAGTATCGAAACTAAGTAATTTGCCTAAAGTAAAGAAGGAGAAATACAAAACCCAGCGACAAAGCAATCTTACACAGATGCTTTAGCCCGCTGGGCATTTATCATATTGTGCGAGCTGTCATAAATGGACTTGCCCTCTTTTAATATTATTATTTGAGGCGATTGATGCTCAACGCTGGTATCCATAGCAATAGCGTTGGAAACATCTCTATGTGCGATGAGATCCAAATAAAAGACTGGAAAATTAGGCTCGTTTCCTTGCCAATCCCTTTCCAAACGGATTTTAGCCGTGCTGCTTATGCTGCACCTAGTACTGTGTTTGAATACCGCAACAGGTGTTTGCCAGGAAAGCTTCACCACTTCGGCCCATTGGGACAATGAAGTCAACTCCTGCCAATTCATGGCTTAGCATTGCTCAACTACAACCACATTGGCTTTGGTAATTTGACCTGGGCATCCTTCGCGGTGGCAAGAAGTGAAAGTAAGAGCCAACATAGCTACTGCAACAATCATGGTAACGGGTTTGCGGAACATTTTCATGGTGATTTATTTTAGTGTCAGTTTAATAACGTAATTTAGTTTTGGTTTGTTATCCAGGATCAACCAAAAGTCGTGCCCGATAGTTTTTGTTGGCAAAATTATAACAAAATTCTACTAGTCCTAATAAAATTTTAAAGGTTAGCACATGAATGTCCACTTTATTGCCGTAGGGGGAAGTATTATGCACAATCTCGCCATATCTTTACGGCGGAGTGGACATAATGTTACAGGTTCAGATGATGAAATTTTTGAACCGGCGCTGACCTTGTTGAAAAACGAGAACCTAATGCCTGCAAGCATTGGCTGGAACCCTGACAGCATAAATGAAGATTTGGATGCTGTAATATTAGGCATGCATGCTAAAAAAGACAACCCAGAACTGCTTCGCGCGCAAGAGTTGGGATTAAAAATATTTTCTTTTCCAGCTTTTGTTGGACAGCAAATACAAGACAAAACAAGGGTGGTAATTGGTGGTAGTCATGGAAAAACTACCATTACGGGCATGATTATGCATGTACTTCGCGTCAACAATTTGAATTTCGACTATTTAATAGGCTCAAGAATCGAAGGTTTTGACCTAACTGTTAAAATAACCAATGACGCACCTATTGTGGTAATTGAGGGCGACGAATACCTTTCATCAGCCATTGAACGTATTCCCAAGTTTCATCTTTACCGCCCACACATTGCGTTGCTTACTGGTATAGCCTGGGACCATATTAACGTTTTTCCTACCTTCGATAACTATGTGGCACAGTTTGCCATATTTGTTGATACTATAGTTACGAAAGGCAAATTGATATACAACCTAGAAGATTCGCTGCTCGGGCAGATTGCGCTTCAATCTGACGCTTCAATAGTAAAAATACCATACTGTACGCCCAATTATATAGTGCGCGATAATAGGACCTATATATTACAGGACGGAAAGGAACGGAAATTGGAAGTTTTTGGCAAGCATAACCTTCAGAACCTTGAAGGCGCAAGAAATGTCTGCGCTCAATTGGGTATATCTGATGATGATTTCTTTGCCGCGATTCAAACATTTAAAGGCGCTGCCAAACGGCTAGAAAAGGTGGCAGAAGGTAGCTCAACGGTCGTCTATAAAGATTTTGCCCATTCGCCATCAAAGCTAACCGCCACAACTGCTGCCCTTAAAGAGCAGTATCCTGCAAGGAAGCTCGTAGCGGTTATGGAGTTGCATACATACAGTAGCTTAAACAAGGATTTCCTATCGGAATATAAAGGTAGTATGAAAGAGGCCGATGTGCCGATTGTGTTCTTTAATTCGCATGCGTTAAGTATAAAAGGATTGCCCCCTATAAGCGCTAATGATGTGAAAGGTGAGTTTGACCAAAACAATGTTCAAGTATTCACTAAGGGCTCTGATCTGAAAGAGTATCTTTCTAAACAAAATTGGCAAGAAACGAACTTGTTAATGATGAGCAGCGGAAACTTTGACGGTTTAGACCTCAACGAACTGGC
>CAIOSU010000329.1 GCA_903861055.1 uncultured bacterium | reverse complement strand
TTAGTCAAATATGTCATTATGACTAGACCTATAATCATTGCAATAGCATTTTTGCTTACCCTTAATGCAACAGCGCAAAGCTTTTATTTTCCGCCAAAAACTGGCAGTACTTGGGATACTGTTTCGCCTTCTTCGTTAGGTTGGTGCGAAGACTCAATACCTCAATTGCTCCAAAATTTGGAGGCCACCAACTCCAAAGCATTTATAGTACTTAAGGATGGGAAGATAGTAATAGAGGCTTATTTTGATGGCTTTACTAAGGACAGTATTTGGTACTGGGCTTCGGCGGGCAAGAGCCTTACCGCTTTTCTGGTGGGATTGGCCCAAGAGCAAGGGTACCTTAATATTGATGATAAAACCAGCGACTACCTTGGTACGGGCTGGAGCAGTGCACCATCAGGCAAAGAAGATTCTATAACCGTTTGGCACCAATTGACCATGACAAGCGGGTTTGATGATGGTTTGGGTAATGCAGATTGCACCCTCGACTCCTGTTTGGTTTACCTTGCCGATGCGGGTACCCGATGGGCATACCACAATGCACCTTACACCTTGCTCGATTCGGTAATGGAGGCAGCCACAGGTAGATCGTTGAACTTATTTTTGAACCAACAATTGCAGAGCAAAACGGGCATGACCGGTGCATACGTGCAAGTTGATTATAACAATGTACATTTTAGTATTCCGAGAAGCATGGCGCGCTTTGGGTTACTGGCTCTAAACAAGGGCAAATGGGACCAGACCGTGGTAATGAATGATACGGCGTATTTTAATGCCATGACTAATACCTCGCAAAACATTAACCTTAGCTATGGCTATTTGTGGTGGCTCAATGGAAAGGCCAGTTATCGTTTGCCACAAACGCAATTTACCTTTACTGGCTCGGCGGTACCTAATGCACCGGCTGATATGTTTGCGGCATTGGGCAAGAATGGTCAAATTATAAATGTTGTTCCTTCAATGGGACTGGTGGTTGTGCGCATGGGCGATGCGCCTGGCACCAGCTACTTTGTGCCCAATTCTTACAATGATAGTGTATGGCTCTGGTTAAACCCTGTGCTCAATTGTGCACCAACTGCCATTAGCGATGTGCACCACAAAATAGCCCCTAAGATTTATCCTAACCCTACATCGGGCATAATTACGGTTTTGTTGCCCGATGCCAGTGGCGGAAGTATGGTATTGTTTAATTTGATGGGCGAAAGGATAATGAATTTGACACTAACAGAATGTAATACTGCCATTGATGTAGGCAATTTGCCAAAAGGGGTGTATCTATACCAAGTTACAGGTAATGGCACTTTTGATTACGGGAAACTGATAGTAGAATGATAAACCAGTAACCAATGACAAAATCAACCGATTAACCAATTTACCAATGGCCGAATCTTTTAAAACCATTGAACACGCTGCAACAGCTGAGTTGAAAGACCGTGGCAGTAAATTCATTGGTTGGGTCATACCTGTTAGCAGCGAAGAGGAAGTAAAAATGCACATTGAGCGCCTTTGGAAAGAACATCCAAAGGCGCGGCACGTTTGTTATGCTTTTCGTATAGGTGCCGACGACCCGCTGGAACGCAGCAATGATGACGGCGAGCCATCTGGCAGTGCAGGCAAACCGATTCTCAACCAAATATACTCAGTAGGTGTTACCAATGTGTTGGTGGCAGTAGTGCGGTATTTTGGAGGCACTTTGTTGGGGGTTCCTGGGCTTATAGCCGCATACAAGGGAGGGGCAGCGGAGGCTTTGGCAAATGCCAATATTGTTACCCACCAGGTGCTGGCTTGGTACAATGTTTCATTTGCCTACCCAGCGTTGCATGAGGTTATGAATCTCTTGAAAAAAGAAAATATTGCTATCCATAAGCAAGAAATGGAGCTGGATTGTCGATTTACAGTGGCAGTAAATCAGCTTAACGAAGAAAAACTTAACAAAGAGCTGGCAACCATTTTGGGGGTTAGTGCTATCTTTATAGAATATGCGTAACATACTACCTATACTTTTTGTGTTGCTATCTGCATTAAGTGCTTATGCCAAGCAGACGCCTGGGGGCGAAAATGTAGATCCGTTTGCTAACAAAACAGCCGTATCTTACTTTCCTAGAACCCTATTGCCACTGCCCATTAGCTTGGAAAATGTACAAACTTATTTGCAGCAGCAGTTGCCAAACATAGCAAGTACAGGTATAACGCTGCAGTTGGTAGCCCATAAAACCAGCCCAGGTGGCGAGCATTTCACTTTCGACCAATACTTTCAAGGCGTGCCTGTATTCAACTCGCAGGTAAAAGTGAATATTGGCCATACGGGAGTAGTTTTTTCAATTTTCGATAATAGTTATGGTACTAGCCAATGGCCAAGTAGCTTAATTGCCAATTTAGCTGCTTTTGATGCCATCAAGGTTTCAGAAAAGTTAGCCTTGTTAACTGGCTATACTCAAGCCAATATTCAAGAGCAAACGGTAATTGCAGTTATTGAAGGGCAACCAGCGGCCTTTAAGTCATTAACGCTTTTTGATGAAGCTACGGGCGACCACAAGCTATTTTTGCTTAATAAGGCAGGGGTAATCGTTTATGCTCAAAATTTGAATGCTTTTTTGGGTGTGCCTGCATCGGCTTATGTGTTTAATCCTGACCCTATCACTTCAGCTGAAACCATATATTTAGCGCCTTACATAGATAGCATGAATGCAAATACTGCTATTTTACGCGCCGAGCGGATTTTGGTGAATATTGAAGTTGAACAGGTTGGTGGCAACTATTATTTGCAAAACAATAAGTTTGTGATGTCTAATTTTAGTGCACCCAATCAAACAGTGGTGAGTAGCTCAACACCAGCGTTTTTGTATACCCGTGCCGATACTGCATTCGAAGAGGTTAATGCTTACTATCACTTAAATGTATATCAAACCTATGTCGCATCTCTAGGGTATTCGGCGCTTACTGCAGAGCAAATTCAGGTTGATGCCCATGCGTTGAATGGAAGCGATAACTCACAGTTTTCCTATGGAGGCGGTTTCCCTCGCTTATTTTTTGGCGACGGAGGTGTGGATGATGCCGAAGATGCGGATGTAATTGTGCACGAATATGGTCATGCGCTGAGTTATGCAGGTTCGCCAGCTACCAATTTTGGTCAAGAGCGCCCAGCTATCGATGAAGGGTTTGGCGATTACTTTGCAGCCTCATATTCGCGCAGCATATCGCCTTACCGTTGGGATAGCGTGTTTAGTTGGGATGGGCACAATGAATACTGGAATGGCCGCACAGCAACGACTAATAAAATTTATCCTGCAAGTTTGAGTGGTAGCATTCACCGAAATGGCGAAATGTGGTCTACCGCCTTAATGCAAGTTTGGAGCGCACTTGGGAAGGATGTTGCTGACAAGTTAGCACTTGAAACCTTGTTTAACTTAGCCAGTAACATGACCTTTACCGATGTGGCCTTGGCTTACCTTGATGCTGACAATGCCTTGAATGGAGGTATAAACTATGATGTTATCCACCAGATTATGGTTGAACGCGGTTTTTTGAATGGAGTAGGAATTGAAACGGTTTATAAAACTGATGTGCTTGATTTTGAGCTATTAAACAGCCACGGGTTTACTTTCAACGGCGAATCGGCGATACTACGAAACCATACTGGGCTGCCCGTAAGTATTACAGTTTATGATATTGCAGGGAAAGCGATTAAACAGTTGGATAATCTCAACGGTGATAACTATTACCTCAGTGGCGATCAATTGACTGCTGGAACCTATATTATTAAGGTTAGTGCTGGCGGTGCGGTTAATACCTTTAAACTCGTAAGGTAAAGCGCTGTAAATCAACTACATTTTTTAAATGACATAAACACGCTTGGTTTTGGGTATTGTTGCCCGAAATACAAGGTGTTGAGTATTTGTACCAACTGGCTCAAACCGACGTCCGTCGTTTGTTACAGGCATTCTAACGAATTGCTAGAACCTTTATCGGGAGTTGAACGTACAAGTGCGTAGAAACTTGATACAAAGAAACCGATAGTAGCGGTATTAACAGCAGCAATAGGACGGTAATGGCGGTCTGGTTCCAGGTAATGCGGAGTAAGGTTGAAGGGAGTAATCAGACCTCTACCGTCTTAATTTAGTTTGATTAAGTTATGTTCCGATGGAACAAAAATTAGGGTCAATAAGGACGTTAAGCCCCATTTAGAGCAATTGATACGGGGCGTCGTTTTCTAAATGGTTTTGGTGCCTATTTCTTCATCCAAACCACAGTTGGTTACAATGGTAACTTAGTTGGAGTTTGATAAAAAATTACCGAACTTAGCAAGTCATTGTATTTGAATGAAACTGTACACTCCAATACTGTCATTTTTATTGTTTATATCCTTTCTCGGCGTTAATGGTGCTTATGCGCAATATGCCGATCAGCACTATATTGCTCCTTCGCCATGGGTATATTGGACGGGAGCTTACGAAATAGTGCTGTCAACGGAGTTTCCTGGCGCGGTGAATGTTAGCGTAACCAAAAGCGACGGAACGCCAATGGTGAATACTACCGTAAGCCAAGGTAATCCAGTAGCGTTTAGGTTTACCGGCAACCCAGCTGGAGTTTTAAACCATCCTATTAACACTATATTAAACGATGCTGGCATGCTGGTTACGGCCAACCAACCAGTAGCCGTAAATGTAAGAAATGTGACCAGCGACCAAGTTGCTACGGGCAATTGTATCGATGCGAAAGGTAATTCATCTTTAACCAGTTTCGGCAACGAGGGTTTGGGTATCAATTTTAGATTAGCTTATTACCGCTCTGATTTAAACGGTGTAGGATATTGTTATGCGCTGCCAGTTGTAAACTGTGTAATGGCCATAGCCAACGGTACCGATATAATATTGAATGGCTCGGTTATCACCACCCTAAATGCAGGGCAAAGCTATATTTTTATTGCTCCTTTGGGCAGTTTGCTTGAGGCTTCTGGTCCCATTGTGGTTAATAGCGGTGCGTATGTTGATTCGCCACAAGGCTGTGGCGACGGAGTAGTGGACCAAGTTGCGCCTACTTCTGTTTTAGATACTGCATATTTTGTAGTTCGAGGATTGGGCACTGCAGGTGCTGCTACCGATTTGCCAGAGCAAACCACTATAGTTGCTACTCGGCCGGGTACTAGCGTAACCGTGAACCGCTATAATGCAACAGGTGGGCTTATTGGTACTAATAATTACCTTCTGGCAACAGCGGGTAGTTTTGTCTCGTTTCACCATGGTGATGGCGCTACCCAATACTCGTGCTCGCATATTGTTGGCAATAAGCCAATTGCCGTATATGCAGGTAGCGCGGTAAGTTGCGAGGTGGATATGTCATTTGTTCCACCGGTTGGGCCTTGTGCGGGTTCGTTTAGGGTAGAGACTACCAACTTTAAAAGTTACCTCAATACCACGTTGCCCTACAACGGTTATGTGCTTGTTGAAGACCCTACTGCTGTAGTTTTTATGAACGGTGTTAACTTGGAAAGTATAACGGCACCTCGTTTCCAGATAGGTAACACTGGTTATTACATGATTCGGTTCAATGATTCGCAAATTGGTTTTCCTGCCAATATGCTCATTAACAGTGCTGAACGGATGAACATTTCCATCGTTCAGCAAGGAGGCGGCTTTTCTATGTCGGCGTTCTTTTCGTCTTTTAATCAAGTGCTTGATCCGCCAACATTGGCGCCGAACGGTACTTGTGGTAGCGCTACTTTTACCGCAGAGCCAGGCTTTGCCCCATACCAATGGTATTTAGACGAAGTAGCCATACCCGGTGCTACCTCACAAACCTATGTGGCCACCGATAGTGGCTTTTACAGCGTAGCTGGTACTAGGCCTTGTGGGCTTACCAAGCCATCAATACCTGTTTATTTTGACGATTCGCTTACCACACCTAATTTAACTACAAACATATCAGACACGTTAAAGTGTAATGTGGCTAGTGTAACACTTTCCGCATCTTCAATTACGCCTGGGGTTACTTACAGTTGGGGTGGAGCCAATACTAGCAGTACTTACAATGTCTCAACGCCGGGCAGTTACTATGTTACAGTTACTGAGCCTATCAATAACTGCCAGATAATTGATACTTTGGTGGTTGCCCAAAATTTAACTCCGCCAAACGTTACCATAAACCCCCATGGCAGTTTGAACTGCAATAATGCCAGCATTAACTTGGTGGCAGCAAGCACCACTGTTGGAACATCATTTAATTGGGGCAGCGGAAACGTAACTAATACTAGAAACGTAACCTTGGCAGGCAATTACACCGTAACCGCCACCAATGGCAATAACGGTTGCACCGCAACTGCTACCACTTCAGTTGCCTCAATACCTCTAATTAGTTTAACAGAAACTCACGTTAATGTTGCTTGTTTTGGTGCGAGTTCGGGTAGTATCAATGTAACCGTTTCGGGTGGTCAGGCGCCATTTACATACGCTTGGAGCAATGCAGCCATTACCGAAGACCTTGTAAATATTGGTGCAGGTACCTATACGCTTACGGTAACCGATAACCAAACTTGCAATGCAACTATACAAGTTATTGTTACGCAGCCTGCAGCGGCGCTCACGCTAGATACGAATAAAACCCAAATACTTTGCTTTGGGGCTTTAACCGGTGCCATCGATTTGATACCGACTGGTGGCACTGCTGCTTATACATACGCATGGAGCAATAGTGCAACCACCCAAGATTTGAACGGAGTGGCTGCTGGTCAATACAACGTAACGGTTACCGATGCTAATAGCTGCTCTGCAACACTTTCGGCCACACTAACTCAGCCTGCTAATGCACTTTCGGCTGCGTCGATAGTAACCAATGTGAGTTGCTTTAGTGGCAACAATGGCGCCATCAATTTGAGCCCAATTGGTGGCACGGGAGTATATACTTTTGTTTGGAGTAATGGCCCCATAACTGAGGATATCAGTGGTTTGGTAGCTGGTAATTACACCGTTACAATTACCGATGCTAATGGATGTACCCTAACCCATAGCAAAACCATTAATCAACCTACAGATGTTACATTAAACCTAACCCCAACGGCAGTTGGTTGTTTCGGGCAGAGTACTGGCGGTATTGTATCAACTACTTCGGGCGGTGCAGTTCCTTATGGTTATAGTTGGAGCAATGGAGCTATTGCGGTAAACCTTGTAAATGTTGTTGCTGGTACTTATACTTTAACCGTTACTGATGCCAATGGTTGCCAAGAAAGTTTAAGTGCAACGGTATCCCAACCCCTTGCAGCACTTACGCTTGATACCAACAAAACCAATATTTTGTGCTTTGGCGCTTCAACTGGTGCCATTGATTTGATACCGCAAGGCGGCACCACCGCTTATACCTTCGCATGGAGCAATAGCGCAATCAGCCAAGACCTTACAGGGGTGGCGGCGGGCCAATACAATGTAACAGTAACCGATGCTAATAACTGCACGGCTACCCTTTCGGCCACACTAACCCAACCGGCTAGTGCACTTTCTGCTACTTCGGTAGTAGTTGATGTAAGTTGCTTTGGTGGTAATGATGGTGCGATAGATGTTACACCAGCGGGGGCTGCAGCTCCTTATGGTTATTCATGGAGCAATACTGCCGCAAGTGAAGACATTTCGGGAGTAATTGCAGGTAATTATTCGGTAACTATTACCGATGCCAATGGCTGTACCTTGGTGCACAGCAAAACCATTGCTCAACCATCAGATGTTATCCTAACCCTTACCCCAACTGTTGTGGCTTGTTTTGGCGATGCAACGGGGGGCATTACATCAACAACCAATGGCGGTGTTGGCCCATACGGTTATAATTGGAGCAATGCCGCTATTACTGCTAACCTTGCTAACATAGTTGCGGGTAGCTATTCCCTTACGGTAACAGATGCGCAAGGTTGCCAAAAGAATAGTACGATCTCTGTTACCCAACCAGCCGCTGCGCTTACACTTGATACAAATAAAACTAATATTTTGTGCTTTGGCGCTGCAACTGGCTATATCGATTTGATTCCTCAGGGCGGAACCACCGCATATAGCTATACTTGGAGCAATAGCGCTACGAGTCAAGATCTTAGCAATATAGTTGCCGGACAGTATGGCGTAACTGTAACCGATGCCAATAATTGCACAGCAACGCTTTCGGCTACATTGACAGAGCCCGCCAGCGCCTTATCGGCTACATCGGTAGTAACTGATGTAAATTGCTTTGGTGGTAACGATGGGGCAATTGACGTTATACCTGCAGGCGGTATCTTGCCGTATGCATATTCATGGAGCAATAGCGCTATTAGTGAAGATGTTGTAGGAGTTGTTGCAGGTAATTATTCAGTAACTATTACGGATGGCAATGGTTGTAACATAACTCAAACCAATACTGTTTTGGAGCCAACACAGCTAACCGTGTCGTTGGCAGTAAATGGAATTCCTTGCAATACCGATACTGATGCGGATATAACCAGTACTACTTCGGGAGGTACGCCAGGGTATTCATTTGTATGGAGCAATGCGAGTGTTTCGCCTAATGTTAATGGTGTTGGAGAAGGCACTTACACCCTAACTGTAACTGATGTAAATTCATGCACCGTTTCCGAATCGGCAGTGGTAACCATACCACCCGCAATAGGATATACTTTGGCCATTGAAGATGTGAGCTGCTTTGGATTCAATGACGGTTATGTACAATTGAATTCTTTTGGCGGAACTGGAAACTTGAATGCAACCTGGGCCGGCGGAGAATACCCAGATAATAGCTTTTCTGGCATAGCTCCAGGCAATTATAATATAGTGCTTACCGATGATAATGGCTGCGATACCAGTATAGCGATAACCATAACCGAGCCATTGCCTATAAGTATTGATGTATTACCAATTGATACCCTTCGTATTGGTTTGGTCGATACCCTTGAAACAAATGTGGTTACCAACCCCGGATCAGTTTCCTATTACTGGGAGCCATCGGAAGGTTTGGATTGTGATATTTGCCCTAGTACTGAGGTTGAAGTATATTGGGACACTCGCTATGTTGTTACGCTTGATAACAACGGCTGCCAAACTACCGATACCGTTTGGGTTTATGTAAACAGCGAACATATACTATACATTCCGAATGCCTTTAGCCCGAATGGTGATGGCATAAACGATGAATATTATGTGTATGCCGAAGGGGTGAAGCGTGTTGTATGGTCGGTTTTCGACCGCTGGGGCGAAGTTGTCTTTACTTCTGCCGATATTGATAAAGGATGGGATGGCACCATGAAAGGTAAAAAATTACAACCTGGGGTTTTTGTAATCAGTGTATACATCGAGTTTCTCGATTTAACTTCCGAAAGGCACCAGCAGTCTATAGTATTGCTTCGATAGCATTCCCTACAAATGCTAGTTTTTTGAACTAGTTTTTATCAAATTTGATGGGCTTGTGATTATTGTCACTCATGTGACTACCATTCAATCCGTATCTTTGAGCCAAAATAAGGAAAGCAATGGCGGAGCAAGTAAAAGTGCAAGGTGTGTTTGCAAGTATGATAGCTTTGAAATGCCCACAATGCCATGAAGGCGATTTATTTAAAAAGCCAGGCTTATATACCATTGGTGGTATGGGCGATATGTATGACCGGTGCCCCAAGTGTAATTTGAAATACGAGCAAGAGCCAGGTTTTTGGTGGGGCAGTATGTACCTAAACTATGGATACTCGGTGGCTATAATGTTACCCGCGTTTATATTGTTCAAAGTAATTCTGGGGATGAGTTTTTATGGCTCATTGGCCTGTGCTGGCATCATACTCACCTTAATGATACCTGTGGTGTTTCGATTTGGGCGCTCCTCGTGGTTGTATTGGTTTGGCAAGTATAAAAAGCTTGTATAAACAAC
>CAIOSU010000328.1 GCA_903861055.1 uncultured bacterium | reverse complement strand
GGGTCGTGCTCCACTTGCAACTCGTAACTATACCCCGGAAAGTCATCCATAACACGTTTGCACTTGGTCCTGAAGTTGGTTGAGTCGGGCATATAAAAATAATAATCGCAAAGCCCATTTGAAGTAACCGTTGCATAATAAACTCCCTTCGACCATCCCATACTTATCTCCAGTCTATCAGCAAGCCGTTTTAGGTTCTCCTCGTCTTTAAAGTCGTGTAATCCTGTTGAATCTGGGTTGTTAAGTTTTAGCAAAAACGAACATTGAAACTGGAAACCACTGGCAGGTGCAACGGTTTGCAGCCCAAGGTCAACAGTTACTTTGGCAGGGGTGCCGTCGGCTGTTTCGGTAATATAGGTAGTCCAGTTAGAGATATATTGCAGCTTATCTACCTCTTGGGCAACGAGGCTAGTGCAGCACCCTAGCACCGTTATTATTGTCCAAAAGGTTATTACTCGTCCTGTTAAACTCATATGCAGCGCAAAAATAGCATTAATATACGCTCTTAGCAGAAACCTTGCCAATGTCATTAGGAAACACAATCATATCTCGCACCTCTGAAATCGTAAATTACTGCACGCCGTTCAATTCATCCGCCACCCGCAGGGCATCGCCGTATTCGTAAAAATCCAGATGAATAAAGGTAGGATAACGACCTTGCAAACTATTGCAGTCGTTTATTCGGCCCATCAACACATCATAGGCATTTATTACCCTTGCCGAATCGGGTTGCGGGCTAATGCGAGTAATGAAATGGTTGAATAGGTAAAGTCCGCCATTAGAGTCGCCACGATACCAATCGCAATTAAAATCGCTCAGTTTCTGGGCATCGTAATCATTATCAACCATAAACGACCAGCTGTGATGGAAACCCACCACATCGTCGTTGTTGCTTCGATCGGTAAACACCACCAACCGTTTGCCGCTCCTAATCATCTCTCGTAATGTTGGCCAAGGCTGCCCGAGGGTTTGCACATGAAAATACTGAGTAAGCCCAACCGATTGAAACACCGCATACATTTGGGCCACGCTGGCGCTACCCTCTATATGTATGGTGAGTATATCGCGCGGGTTATCAATCAAAAACTGCTTGACTTCTAGCAATACACCGCTAAAGGTTATACAGCCTAATTGCGAAAAACCATGATATACATACACATCTTGCGCACCGCAAGCTGCATCGGCAGTATTGTATGTCTTAAAATTGAGGGCCCGCACCCCATCTTGCAGTTGTTTGGTCACGGTTTGGCCCTGATTTGCATTCAATGGAGAAAAAACGGGTAAATGGGCATGCGAGTTGTGGGTCATTATATAGGTAAGCTCGTCGTATTTTTTACCACACAGTTCAGCATGCCCGTTGCACAGTAGCGCCACGGTGTTGGTATCAATCGGGTTATCGGGTAGGGTATCGGTTGGGTCCTCGGTCTTTAACAGAGCCTCGTTATCTTTTTTGCACGAAACGGTACCGAAAACAATTGCGACTGAAAAAAGCCAAAGGAGCGTGTACTTCATAACTAAGAGATTTTAACAATAGCTTAACATAAAGTTAACATTTTTGGTTGTAGCTGAAAAATGTTTTAAACCAAAAGTGCCGATCAATTGTAATAACAACTAAAGTATAAAACGAAAATAAATAGCAGCGTGCAACCATTTGCAACTGAAAAATTTCATTAACAAGTCAGAACCGTAAAACCACATACGCGTTTCAGTCAAATACCCTATTTTTGAGGCTCGCACAAAACCCGCACACCACTATGGAAGTTAAACGCCTGATTGATCTACTGCCCTACCAACTAAAACATTATAGCCAACCCGATGCTATAGCAGCTAAAATAAACGGTGCTTGGAAAAAATATAGCACCCAAGATGTGTTGGATAATGCGGCAAAAGTGAGCCGTGTATTGTTGAAACTAGGTATACAGCCAGGCGACAAAATTGCCTTGGTAGCCAACAACCGCCCAGAGTGGAATTTTGTTGACCTTGGTATATTGGGAATTGGTGCGGTAACCGTTCCGGTATACCCTACCATAAGCGAAGGTGAATATAAATTCATATTTAACGACGCGGAAGTAAAATTAGCCTTCGTATCAGACCACGGTTTGTACAAAAAGGTAAGGGGTATAAGTGGCGAGGTGCCTTCGTTGCAAGAAATATACAGCTTTGATGTGGTGCCCAGCGCTAAACACTATAACGACTTCTTGGCGCTTGACGATAACAGCAATCAAGCTGCCGTTGATGCACGCGCAGCCAACGTAAAAGCAGACGAACTGGCAACTATTATTTACACATCGGGTACTACCGGTGTACCCAAAGGGGTTATGTTATCGCACAACAACATTGTGAGCAATGTTTTGGGCGTTAGTGGTACCTTGCCGCTTAGCAACGAACACAGGGCATTAAGCTTTTTACCGCTGTGCCACATTTTTGAGCGCACTGTTACTTATACTTACTTCTACAAAGGCTCGTCAATTTACTATGCCGAAAGCATGGAGACCATTGCTGATAACCTTAAAGAAGTAAAACCGCATTTCTTTACCACTGTACCTCGCCTATTGGAGAAGGTTTACGACAAAATAGTATCCACTGGCCACGGCCTTACTGGTTTCAAGAAAACATTGTTTTTCTGGGCACTCAACCTAGGTTTGAAATATGATGACAGGGGCAATAATGGCGTGTTTTACAATTTACAACTTGCTATTGCCCGCAAATTAATTTTTACCAAGTGGCAAGCAGCACTGGGTGGCGAGCTAGTTGGCATAGTTACTGGTGCAGCGGCATTACAAACGCGCTTGGCCAAGGTGTTTGGCGCTGCTGGCATACGCGTAAGGCAAGGATATGGCCAAACAGAAACCTCACCAGTACTTACCGTTGATAGGTTTGAAGATGGCGAGTTTTGCTTGGGCACCGTAGGCCAAGTAATACCGGGTGTTGAAGTAAAACTTGATCCAACAACCAAAGAAATATTGGCTCGCGGGCCGAATATTATGATGGGCTATTATAAGCGCCCCGACATAACTGCCGAAACCATTAGAGATGGATGGTTGCACACTGGCGATGTGGGTGAGTTTGTTGATGGTAAGTACCTGAAAATTACTGATAGAATAAAAGAACTGTTTAAAACCAGCGGTGGCAAATATGTTGCGCCACAGGTTATTGAAAACAAATTGAAGGAGAGCCCTTACATTGAGCAGATAATGGTAATTGGCGAAAATGAAAAGTTCGTATCAGCTTTAGTTATTGCCAACTTCCCTTCGGTAATTGATTGGGCGAAGCGCCAAAATTTGGACACTAACAAGAGTAACGAAGAATTGCTTAAAGACCCTGCCATTTACAAATTATTTAAGGACGAGATAGAAGGGTTTAATAAAGACTTTAGCCACGTAGAGCAAGTAAAACGCTTTAAGCTGATGCCCAACGAATGGTCGATTGACGGGGGCGAGTTGACACCAACCATGAAAGTGAAACGGAAAGTGGTAATTGAGAAATACAGCAAAGAAATAGCGGAAATTTACAACGTAAATTGAAGTTTGAGTGTTATACACTCAATTAAAGAGAGCGCATTTTAACGGCTATTTGTTATACAGGGATTATGAAACTTGAAGACCACCTAATTGATAAATACCGATTCATAATTGCCGATAGGTACAATTACACAAAGCTCACCGAGTTTAAGCCATTGCCAGAAGGGATTACTGAGCAAATGGTAGACGACATCAGGGAGTTTTTTTTGGAAAGCATATACCCAGAACCAGCTAGACGGCATGAACTAGATGCGGCATTTGCCCATTTGCAAAGCTACATACACCAACCAGCCAAGGTATGGGGTATTTTGGGAAACCTTACTGCAGCTATATTTAAGTTTGGCACTATGTTGCCAGCTGCTCTAAAAACAGGTATTGTTTCTTTGGAGGCATTTACAGCGGCCAAGAATTTTGAGCACACCATGGCTCGCGCAGCAAAAGATGCAGGGTTTAGTGTGCCGCTCACCGACGACCAGTTTATACACTGCCTTAGCAAATTGCCCCGCCACCAGCTCGATTCGTTTGCCTTAGATGTGGGCCGCCTATTCCGCTCCATGGCCGATACCCGCTTGCTCTCTAAAACTGTTGAGATTATGCAAGACGTAATCAAAAAAATGGAGAGCAAAACCAAACTATACACCAAAGACGAGATTGACGGTATAAAAATGGGCCTAAACATTATGCAAAAAGGCCTTGGCTTGTTTAGCCAATATAATGATAAAACAAAGGATAAAATGGTAGAGTATATTGTAGAACGCGAAAAGCTGTTTATCGACGAGATATACTTTAAGCACCGCGAAGATTGAAAACTTGGGCAGCTATATCGTTTTGGGTACTGCAAATATTGCAAGTATGGGCGCAAAACGAATTGCCGTCTACCACTACTTTGGCGGCCAATATGTATCATGACACCGCCCATGCGCCGTTTTTGTTTGGCGTAGCATCGGGCGACCCTCTTACTGACCGGGTGATTATTTGGACCCGCATAAGCCCTGCCCAAAGCCAAAACAGCATAGCTGTAAAATGGGAAATGGCCCTCGACCCTTTGTTCAACAATATTGTAAATAGCGGCGCAACCGAAGCTACCAGCATCAAAGACTGGACGGTAAAAGTTGATGCGGATAATTTACAACAAGGCACCAAATACTACTACCGCTTCATTTCGCCCAATGGAAACTACTCTGCCACTGGCCGTGCCAAAACGGCACCCGACAATGGCGCTGCACACTTCAGGTTTGCAAGTTTAAGCTGCAGCAGCATATACTCTGGTTTTTTCAAT
>CAIOSU010000327.1 GCA_903861055.1 uncultured bacterium | reverse complement strand
AGTCCGTTTGCCTTATCAAATACAAAGTCGTAGGCTTTTTCGGCGGCCAATTTATTTATTTCGTTGTAAATCTTATCCTGAATGGGCTTTACCAGTTCTTGTTTTTTTACAAACAACTCGCCTTGGTATCCAAACTTTTGGTTTTGGTACTCCTTAACCGCCTTTTCGCTGTTCTCAATTTGTTTTTGGCGTTGTTGGCGGGTTTCTTCTGGTAAAATGATGTACTCTGCTTGGTAGGCTTTGTATAGGTTATCAATATCTTTGTAGCGCTTGTCAATTTCGGCGCGCCAGCCGTCAGCTATATCATCCAGTTTTTTCTGTGCGGCTTTATATTCTGGTACATTGTCCAGTATATATTCGGTATCAACGTATACAAAACGTTGGCTGTAGCCAGCTACTGTTATAAGCAGTATACTTAGGGTTGTGAGTAATAACTTTTTCATTTTGGTGTGTTTTTAAGTGTTAAACCAATTATTCTGGTTCGAAGCCTAACACGATACTGAATTTTCCGTATTTGTTTAAGAAGTCTCCGAAACCATTTGCTGTCCCAGCATCCTTATCAAAGCCTATGCCATAATCGAAACCTAGCAACCCGAACATAGGCAACATTATCCTAACACCTAGGCCAGCCGTACGTTTTATATCGAAAGGATTATAACTTTTTATGTCGTTGTAGAAGTTTCCACCCTCCAAAAAGGCTGTTGCAAATATGGTAGCCGATGGGTTTAGAGAGATAGGGAAACGCATTTCGACGGTAAATTTATTGAAAAACGGTGATCCGGTATTGGGGCTTAACACGTCGTAACCGCGCAATGCTAAGATATCCCTACCAAAAAACTGGATGTTGGAAATACCATCGCCACCCAATTCAAAGCGCTCAAATGGAGAGTAACCGATATCTTTGTTATAATAGCCCAAGAAACCGAATTTAGCCGCTACGCGCAATACCAATGGCTGTTTCAAGTTTTTGGTAATAGGGGTAAACCACTCAGCCGTGAAGCGCCATTTGTGATACTCTACCCATTTATATTTTTGATTGTCTGGCAGGTCAGTATAGTCCTTACCGCTAAGTAGCGAGTATGGTGGCGTTATTTGCAATGACAAGGATATGTTGGAGCCTTGGGTAGGGTAGGTTGGGTTGTAAACCGAACTACGTGCCAATACGAATTTAAGATTCAGGTTGTTTGAGCGGCCATCGGTAATGATAAAGTTTGATGACGTCCAGTTGTCTAGTTTATAGTTCTGAAACTGCACTAAAGCTTGGAAAGTAAAGTAGTCATCGGGCCATTTTAACCTTGTACCTATACCAACGCTGGCACCATTGGTAGTTAGGCTAGAAATAACTTTGTTGTCGATGCTGAGCGTAGCAAAACGAGAGTTGTAATAACTCACCGAGAATGAATTTGGTTTTCGGCCCCCAAGCCAAGGCTCGGTAAATGAGAAGTTGTACGACTGATAAATTCTACCGTTGGTTTGTACCCTAAGCGAGAGTCGCTGTCCGTCGCCGGCCGGTAGCGGACTCCAAGAGCCTTTCTTGAACATGTTTTGGATAGAGAAGTTGGTAAAGGATACGCCCAAAGTGCCTACTACACCTCGGCCCCTGCCGCCCCAACCTGCAGATAGTTCTAACTGGTCGGATGGTTTCTCAACTACCCGGTACTCAATATCCACCGTGCCGTTTTCAGGATTGGGGATAGGTACTACTTCCAGTTGCTCGGGGTCGAAATAGCCTAAATTGATAATCTCCCTTTGCGAGCGTATCAAATCACTTCGGCTAAATACGTTGCCCGGTATAGTTCTCAGCTCTCGGCGGATAACATACTCCTTGGTTTTGGTATTGCCTGATATGCGCACTTCGTTAATAATGGCTATTGGCCCTTCCGATACCCGAATCTCAATATCAATGGAATCTTCTATTACGGCAACTTCCAGCGGGCTCACCTGAAAAAACAAATAGCCATTGTCCATATAGAGGCTGGCAATGTCAGTTCCGTTTTCGCTCATATTAAGGCGTTCATCAAGCAGGCTGCGGTTGTATATGTCGCCTTTCTTTATGCCCAACAATTTGGCCAACGTATCGCTGCTATATATGGTGTTGCCGGCCCAGGTTACATTGCGAAAATGGTACTGTATGCCTTCATTTACTTTTATACGGATTTGCAATTCTCCATTCTCCATATAAACACTGTCGGCAAGTATTTCGGCATCTCTAAAACCAAGCGAATTGTAGTGTTCAACTAGTTTTTCTTTATCGGCTTTATAATCCTTCAGTATAAATTTTGAAGCACTGAAAATATTCAATCTGGCCTTGTCGGCGAAGTAATCAATGGTTCGCGATGGAGCTAGGTTTTCCAGTATCTCCATAAAGCTCGAAGTATCCTTTTTGGCAGCTTTTATGTTTTCGGGGCTAATAATACCCGCAATATCCAAATGCACCTTTTCCTTGGTATCCTTCATTTTCTTGCGCAAAGTGGCATCGCTCACCACGGTGTTACCCTCAAAAAGAATACTACCAATTTTAACCTTGCCACCTTTATTTACTACTATGGTAAGTATTACGCTGTTATTCAGTATAGTGTCTGCCGATTCTTTAAGCGTTACCTTGGCATTCAAGTATCCTTTATCCTTGTAATGGTTTTGGATAATGTTGATGGTGTTGGTTTTAAGGTTTTCGGTAAGTACCCGGCCGCTTATCAGTTTTATTTTATCGCGCAGTTCATCCTGCTCGCCTTTTTTAATTTTTCCTTCAAAGGCAAATTTGCCCAAGCGGGGCCGCTCGGTTACCAATATATCCAAGAAAACAATGTTGCCCAAGGTTTTCAGTATGCGTATCTCTACGTTGGTAAATAGCCCTTGCTCCCAAAGCTTACGAATAGCTTTACCGACATCGTCGCCAGGTATCGAAATTTTTTGTCCTGCTTTAAGTCCCGAAAGGGGCACTATCAGATCAGGGTCTAAATATTTAGCCCCTGAAACGGTAACTGGACCCAAGATATATTCGGTAGGTAGTGAGTAGTTGATACGGGACGCACCACTGCTATCTAGCTGCGCAGATGCAGGTATGTAGCAGCAAATAGCCAACAACGTATATAGGAAATATTTCAACTTATCTGCGGTTTTATCTGCTCGCTTATCTTGCCAAATCGGCGTTCGCGTTGCTGGTAGTCAACAATAGCCTCGTAAAGGTGCTCCTTGCGGAAATCGGGCCATAAGGTTTCGGTAAAATATAGCTCAGCGTAAGCCAACTGCCAAAGCAAAAAGTTGCTTATGCGCTGTTCGCCACTGGTGCGTATCATTAGTTCGGGGTCGGGCATTCCTTTGGTACTTAGGTGGTCGCTCAAGGTTTGCTCATTTATGCCAGTAGGGTTTATTTTTCCGGCTTTGGCATCTTCGGCAATCTGCCTAATGGCTTCAGTTATTTCCCACTTGCTGCTGTAACTTAGTGCTAACACCACGGTCATGCGTTTGTTATTCTTGGTTTCCTCCATTGCCTCGGCTAAGCGGTTACGGCTCCGTTCGGGCAGCATATCCGTTTTGCCAATTACAGCAAGGCGAATGTCGTTTTTCATTAAGGTCTTCACTTCCGATTTTATGGTACGCACCAATAGTTCCATCAAAGCATCTACCTCCATTTTGGGGCGGCTCCAATTTTCGGTACTAAACGCATAAAGGGTAAGATATTGTATGCCGAGCTCAGCAGAAGCCTCAACTGTTTCGCGCACCGCTGTTACACCGTGTTTGTGCCCAAATACGCGATTGTGGCCCTGGCGCTTTGCCCAACGACCGTTCCCGTCCATTATCACAGCGATATGGCGCGGAAGTTTTTCGCGGTCTATTTGGCTCTTTTTATCCATTAGGCGGTTGGTGGTGCGGCAGTCAAAGGTACAAAATGATTAAAGAATTCTTGAAGGCCAAGGGCAACGTTCTTTTAGTATAGTATAACTAAGACTTAAACCAAAGAACAAGAACTGATCTTTTTTATTAGACATGCCGCGTTGCTTGCCTGCATAGCCAATAGGCTCGCCTACTTCGCCGCTGCGGTCGCTCAGTGCCTCGGCAATGTTCCTGGGCACTGCAAAACTGTATACATTCGCAGGATAGGTAGTACTCACATCATCTAGATAATCAGTAAAAGTAACCCTCACACCCAATTCTACGCCCAATGTCCAAGCAGGGTGAAAGCGATACTTGAAACCACCACCTACTGGTATGGCAAAACCAAAGCGGCTGTACGGTTTTTTGCCAGTTGCTTCATCGTTTTGCCCCTCGGTGCCTACCGGTTGTAGGGCATACGTTTCGCCATCGAGTTCGGCTTTGGGGTTGAAATAAAAGCCCGAAACGCCAAAAGTAAGGTACGGGGTAAATTTATAACGGTCTTTGCGGGGCTCAAACCTGAAAAAGTTGATTTCTATTTGGCTGGTAAGCTCCAAAATGTTGGAACTGAAAGATAAATTGCGTGCTCGCTGAAATGGGTCTGGCGAGGCTTCATCCGAAAAAGATACCTTTCCGTAGTTGAAACCGTTTTTCCAGGCCAAACGGGTATTGAAATTGTAGCGGGCAAATGCGCCAGCCCCCGGACCCATATATTCAAAGCTGGTGCGCGTATTCAAATCGCCAAAGTAATTGCTAAAACCAGCCCAAACTCCATAGTCCCAATCTTGTGCTTGCACACGAGTAGGTGATGCTAGCATAACCAGCACAGAGATGAGTAGAGATAACTTATAGAAATACCGCATCATACAAAAGCCCAAAATTAGACAATTTTGGGCTTTTAGAACGATATATAGATTTGTTTATTGTGGCAATGTAGCGCATGGGCTGATTATTGCCAATAAGTATGGGTTAGGTTTGGTGGTTAATGAAGTGTGGTTTATGCCTGATTTGTTAACGTTTTAAATGCTAAGCGTTATAGGGCTTGCATCTTCGTAGGCAAGCATTTTACTGGCAAATTGCCATCAAGCTAATTCGCTATCTTCGCATTATGTCCTCTTTGTTACCCAAAACCTTTTTTACCGAGCAACTCATGTCATGGTATCGCCCAACCGATAGGCCCATGCCTTGGAAGGCTGAGAAGGATGCTTATAAAGTGTGGCTCAGTGAGATAATATTGCAACAAACCCGTGTAGAGCAGGGGCTGCCGTATTACCTTAAGTTTACCGAAACTTACCCCACCGTGCGGCATTTGGCGCAAGCTCCCGCCGACGATGTAATGAAACTTTGGCAAGGGCTAGGCTACTACAGCCGTGCCCGAAACCTACATGCTGCCGCCAAGTACATAGACGCTGAACTGGATGGCAAGTTCCCTAACAACTACGAATCGTTGTTATTGCTCAAAGGGGTAGGTGAGTATACGGCTGCGGCTATTGCCAGTTTTGTGTACAATGAGCCTAGGGCGGTACTGGATGGCAACGTGTATAGGGTTTTGTCACGGTACTTTGGCATCGAAACGCCCATTGATAGCCCAGCGGCTAAAAAGGAGTTTGGGGTATTGGCCAACGAGTTGATTGACCAACAGCGGCCGGGCATATACAACCAAGCCATTATGGACTTTGGCGCTACGCTGTGCAAGCCTGCCTTGCCATTGTGCGGCACCTGCCCGCTGGCGAGTAAATGCGTGGCGAAAAAGGAAAACTTACAGGATAAACTGCCCATAAAAGCAGGGAAAATTAAGCAACGTGAACGCTTCTTCCATTATTTTGTAATTGATGCCCAAGGGCAAAGCGTTGTGGAGCAGCGCACAGGGAAGGATATTTGGCAGGAACTGTACCAGTTCCCGATGTTGGAGTGTGATGAATTGCTGAAGCCTGATGAAGAAGCCATTGCTGGCTTTCTAAACGATTTGACCAATGTTGCCCAGTGGCAGGTAAGAGCAGTAAAGGGTCCGTATACCCAGAAGCTAACACACCAAAAAATCAATGCTGTTTTTATAGAAATTGCTGTGGCAGAGAAACTTAACTTAAGCGATACTCGATTTAAAACAACAGAGCGAGAAAAATTGAATAATTTTGCTTTCCCGAAGATTATTGATTGCTATTTAAAAGATAATCGGTTATATTTAAGTTTGACCTAATCGAGAGCACATATACCTACCATGAGAGGATTAAACAAAGTTGTATTGCTTGGCCACCTTGGCCGCGACCCTGAGGTAACCTATTTGGAAGGCGGCATTGCACGTGCGCGCTTTTCAATTGCCACCAATGAAGGATATACCGATAAAGAAGGCAACCGTATTGACCAAACAGAATGGCACAACATTACCCTTTGGCGCCGCCAAGCAGAGGTTGCAGAGAAGTTCTTAAAGAAAGGTAGTTTGATATACCTTGAAGGCCGCTTGCGCAACCGTTCGTGGGAAGATAATGGCGTTAAAAAGTATGCTACCGATGTTGAGGGGCTCAACTTCATTATGCTTGATAAGAAAGAAGACGGCACTGGCGGTGGCAGTAGCTATGGTAGCGAAAGCGCAGGTGGTGGATATGGCCAGCAGCAGCAACGTAGCCAACCCCAGCAGCAAAGCGGGCCTGTAGCACCACAACCCCAAGCACAAGATATGGGTGGCGCAAACGGCGACGATTATAACGATGACCTGCCGTTTTAGGCCTTATGGTTTCATTAAATAACTATTCAATTGGAAAGTAGTAGTCCTGACGGAGGCGATCCTGTCCAGCAACTTTTACCGATATTTCTGCAAGTTGCAGCTCAAACCCCAGTTTCGGGTTTGATTATCTATGGCATTATTATTCTGTTGCTGCTGCTGTGCAGTGCGCTTATTTCTGGCTCCGAGGTGGCTTATTTCTCCTTATCCTCAAAAGACCTTGGCCGCATTAGCGATGAGTTTGGTGTGCCTACCGACCGTATACTTAACCTATTAGGCCGCCCGCGCTATTTATTGGCAACCATACTAATAGCTAATAACGTGGTAAACGTGAGCATTGTGGTGCTGTCGTATTTTGTACTTAAAGAGTTGGGTATTAGTGACAACTTTTGGCTAAACTTGGGTATAAATGTGGTTGGTGTTACGTTTCTGTTAGTTATGTTTGGCGAAGTGATACCTAAGATTTATGCAACTCGCTATGGCCACACTTTTGTGGTTATGATGTCGGGCCCGCTGTTGTTTTTGCGTACCGCCTTCAAACCAATTAGCTACCTATTGGTAGAGAGTACCAAGGTGATTGAGAAACGCCTTCAAGGCAAGCGCAACGGCAACGGTGATGGGTTTGATGCCGAGGAGCTAGAAAAGGCTATTGACTTGACAGCCGCGCACCAAAAATCGTCGGTAGATGAGATAAAGATGCTGAAGGGCATTGTGAAGTTTGGCAACATACAGGTGAAACAAATAATGCACCCCCGCACCAGCATTGTGGGCCTGGACGAGAGCAGTACCTATAGCGAGATGCTTGACAAGGTAAAGGAAGCGGGCTACTCTCGCCTACCCGTTTATCGCGAGAGCTTGGATAACATCCTTGGCATATTGTACGTGAAGGATTTATTGGAGTTTTTGGGTAGTTCGGGCGACATAAAGTGGCAAGACCTTATCCGCCCAACTTACTTTGTGCCCGAAACTAAAAAGATTGATGACCTGCTAAAGGATATACAAGATAACCGCGTACATATGGTTATTGCCGTTGATGAGTATGGCGGCACAGCAGGTATGGTAACGCTGGAAGATATTCTGGAAGAAATTATTGGTGATATAAGAGATGAATTTGATGAGCACGACGAGGTAGACTTTGAGAAGCTGGACGATAAAAACTTCCTTTTTGAGGGCAGAACTTTGATTCACGACCTGTGCAAAGTACTAGGTGTGCGCGAAGATACGTTTGATGAGGTACGCGGCGATGCGGAATCGATGGGTGGGCTAATGCTTGAACTAGCAGGTATGATACCCGACGAGGGGAAAGAGATATTGTATCGCAAATACAAATTCACCATAGTTTCGGTAGGCAACAACCGCGTAGAGAAGATTAAGGTAACTTTGGAATAACCAATATATGAAGTATAGTATGGCAATGGTTTGGGCATGGGTGCCAATGGTATTGGCCATGAGTGTGTTATTGGCCGGTTGCGAAGAGCCAGTTTACACGCCAAGGCCAAAGGGTTATTTCAGGATTGAATTGCCTGAAAAAGCCTATCAGCAATACAATTCCTCCGATTGTCCATATACGTTTGAGTATCCTGTTTATGGTAAGGCATCAAGGCACAATACGTTTTTTGGCGAAGATGTGGCCGATGCTTGCTGGTTAGATATTATGCTACCCGAATTGACCGGTGAGATACATTTGAGTTACAAAGAGATTAATGCCGACAATTCCCTTGAAAAGTTGATAGAGGATGCACATAAAATGGCTTACAAACATACCGTTAAGGCTGATTATATTGACGAATCGGTTATAAGCACTCCTAATGGTATGGGTGGTATGCTGTATGAGTTAGGTGGCAATGCGGCCTCTAACATCCAGTTTTATGTTACCGATAGCACCAAGCATTTTATGCGTGGCTCGTTGTACTTTGGGGCTACACCCAACCAAGACTCGCTGGCACCTGTAATTACTTTTGTACGCACCGACATGTTGCATCTTATTGAAACGTTGCGTTGGGAATAGGCCTCACATTACTTCAATAATTCTTGAAGCCTATTAATCCCCTCTTTTATCTTAGGGTCGTATTTGGTGTATATAATATCGTATTTTTCTTTATCGGTTAAGTGAAAGCTTAACGATGCCTCTTCTTCCTTTTTTTGCGGGTTGTATTCTAGTGTTACCAGTTCAATATTACCACCCAATGCTTCGCTTACCGCATTTAGCAGGTAAGTTTGCTCATAATCTTGCACCGCGGTTAGGTTAGAGTATATGTTTGATATAGGGCTCAGCAAGCTGGTTATAAAGGTCTCGCGCTCGTAGCCCTCTATTTCTCTTTCACGTTTGTATTGCCTTATTTGTACAAACACCACGCCCGATGTATTAGCGTTTATCCACTCCTTAAAGGCATAGGCAAACTTAGCCGATACCGATAGCCCAAAATTGTCCCGCAGTCCCGCATCCATCACTTTTATGATAGGTTTGGTGGGCAATGTTACATAAGGCAAAATGTACGGGTAAGTTGCATTCATTCGCACGGCGCTCGATACCAATAGGCTATCGGCACTCTGTGGGCCAAACATTCTTTGAAAATCAACCCCATCTACATCCGTAAGCCGTGGACGGTAATCTTTCCCTGTCGGCCTGCTTAGGTAGCTAACAGGCTGGGCGCTTATGTACAGTCTTCGGTGGTCGTTTATAATGGTAGGTGCATATATCATTATTGGTATTAATGCACTCTTTTCGTCAGCCCGGTAAGCACTAATGGGCTTAGAAAATGCGCCATCTGTATTTTCGTTTAGTTGCTTCTCAAAGGCATAGCCGCGGTCTTTGCGGTACGTTTGGCCAGCTATTTTAAAGGTCTGCAACGGATAAACAATATCGTTGCTAACCAAGGTAGCCATAGTAATGTTCAGTAAATCTTTCGACACATTATGCACGTACTTATTGTCGTACATGCTGGTTATCTGCCCGTTCAACTGCCTTAGGTACAGTTCGCGCCAATAGGTGGCCCCAATCATACCTCCCGAGGCGCCGGTCATCATTGCCGTATTCAGCATCAATTTTCCGGCTAGGGCGCTATCCAAGTGCTGCATCATTGATACGGCAAAAGTAGCTGCGCCTAGGCCACCCCCACTAAAATTGAGTAGTACCATTTTAGGTTTGGCAAGTCCTGTTTTGGCCTTCCAGTTGTTTAGTATTTCTAGGGTGTTTTTGCGGTCGTTGTAAACATTCTCTGGGCTGGCCAGTGCATCTAAGCTGGCATAGCTGTATTCGGCGGGCTCGGTATTGTAGTTTAGGCCATAAGCCTTGTTAGAATATGTTACTATTTCAAATTTTAGCACTATTAGGTTCAAAACAAATATACCCATCACAAAAGCCAAGCTTTTCCAGCTTTTAAACCAAAAGTCGATAACACCCACTAAAGAAATCAATATAGCTAAAAACAATACGCCACTGGCTACTGCAGGAATCCTGAAAAATTCGTAATCGATTAAAAAGCCAAGTCCGAAAACAACTAATATTGTGATGGCCTCTATAATAAATGCATTCATGTGGTTTTGGCGAAACACATCTCTGAGCATTTTTTCGTCGTAGTGTTTTACACTTCGTATATGCCTTAAACCGAGGCTCATGGTAAGGTAAAAATCGACCCTGAACTCTTCATCTCGCGAGCGAACATCGTCCCAACGGTTGTCTTCGCGAAGCGTTACGCGGCGGCGAATCTTCTTTAGTTCTTTAATGCGTAGGTTAAAGAGGTTGAAGATGTTCTTGTTAGTGGTTTGGAAGTATATAGCCGAAGTGAAGATAATAAGTAATAAACCTGCTAAAAAACCACCGATAAGCAATAATATATCTTTGGCTAGTAGCTTGTCAATTTCGTTCTGAAAGTCTACGGCAAAATATAAGTAGGTCAATACAAACGACAGGGGCAGTAGGCTATTGTTTAGGCAGTATATGGCAAATGGCCGCTCGAACGAGGCTAGGAATTGGAAATGGGAACTTTCGAGTATGTAAGTGGTAATGTTCCAGGTCATGATAAATCCACCGAAAGCGGCACCCACAATGGCAAAGCCTAACCAGTTTACTGAGCCCATATACTCTGGGTCCCAAAAGAGGTAGCGTAAGCCATAAAGTTGTCCAAACTGGCCAGTGGCACCCAAAAAAAGAAATATCCACACCGCCAGTAGGGTTTGATGCTTTTTTATATGCATCACCAATAACTGGATAGGAAAAGAGAAATAAAGATTTTTTAGAAAACCCAAAATGGCAGCGGTTTAAAGCTAAGATACTAAACCTTTTTACGATATATATACTGCTTATCAACAGCAGGTGGTTGTTTGTATGCTACTTTGGTATTGGCACTTTACTTTTTATCAGGGCTGATATTCCAGTGCACCAATGTCAATGGTTCCGCTGCGGGGCAAGCATTCCAAATCGTCGAATATAAAGCCCGAGCCAGCATCAATGCATGGCGAGCCCGGTAGCAATGTAAAATCGTCTTCGCCGCGGTTTTTAAACTGTGGGCTTACGTTAACTAACACGTTTATAAAGCTATCGGGCGTGGTGGTGCGCTCTGTTTTTACCAAGCAGTTCTCAAATCGGTAAATAAATGCTGCTTCGTCGGCTTGTTCAATTTGTATTTCCTCATCCAACGAGCCATCAACAATACAGTTTTTGAACGTTGCATTCAGGTCGGCAAATACGGTTTGGCCTCTGGCTTCGTTGGTGGCTACATTGCTCATTAAAATGTTAGGCTTATCGTGGCTGGTGGTTACCGAGCCATAATTAATGAAGTTGCAATTGGTAAACACATAGGTGCCGCCTAACCCCATAGTGATTAGGTTGTCGGTGGTGTTGTAAAACAGGCAGTTTGTAGCTGTAACATCTGAAAGGGTGCTGTAAATGCCCGTTGAGAGGGTATTCTTTATAATTACTTTGTCCAGCGTTACGCTACTCTTATTTGAGGTGGTAAACGAGGCTAAGTTATCGGTAGTATCGGCACCTAAATTCAGGCCAAACGTGGAGTTCTTGATTTCCACATTGGTAAAGCTGTTGTTTTGGCTGCCGCGAAGGATGAAGATACCAGGCCATTGTCCAGGTAAATCGTCGTAAAACTCTTCTAGCCGCAGCCCACGGAAACTAACGGTATCGGTGCCACAGCCGCCATTAGCGGTTATTTTGCCCCGCACATACAAAAACGAGTTGTCGCTAAGGTGAATTTGCACCCCTGGATCAATAATTAGTTCGCAGCCCGCATCAATAAGCATGGAATTGAAAATGACATAGGGCTTGTCGTTTACCCAGGTTTCGTTGCAAATAACCTGACCATTGTAAAAGTGGGCATCCTGCCCCCAAGCGGCCAATACTACCTTTTGCTTGTTGCCATTGGTAAGAAAATTGAGCGAATCGATAAAGATGAGCGGGTTGTTAGCATTGTTCGGGTCTACGGTTACTTCTACAAAAATGTAGAGGCTGTCTTTTCCTTCAATCTCCACTTCGTAAGCATCACCGGGTATTCCGTCTACATTAATTCTGAACTTAGAGCTCGCACCACTGCCAAGCTCAATACTGCTTACTTTTATCTTGTTTTTGTTATCGTTGAATATTTTGAGGGGCAGGGTGGTAGAGGCAATAGTGGTAAACACCGTATCGAAGGTGAGTGTATCTACCGAAAAGCGCAGTTTGGCGCTGCTATCGGTGGTTAGCACATCTTTACGGCAGCCAGTATTAAGGCCTAGTGCCAGCAGCAAAGCAACAGAAACGATAAAAGCAGAAAGGGTACGCAAGTGCATGAATCTTAGTAAGAATGCTTTAACGGCCATGCGGCCTATATTCGTATGCGAAGATAGGGAAATGTGGGGTTATTGCCGATAGGTTGTGCTGCCCTTCATTTTTGCACCATTGCACAGTAATTAATACTCATCCATGCCACCACCACCATCTCCGCCACCGCTGTTACGTTTTTGTTGCTTGGTTTGGGTGCCAAAGCGGTAACTAAACGTTAGCACTACTTGCCTAGTGGCCCACTGAAACTCGTCGTAGCGCGTAAACTCACTGGTGGTAGTCTCTGAGCGAAACTTGCGGCTATTAAACACGTCGCGAACGTTCAATGATAAGGTGGCTTTCTTTTTGAAAAGGTCTTTACTTGCCGAAATATCCAAAGCAGTTATGGAAAGGCTGCGCCCCTGCGCACGTTGCTGTGGGCTGCGGTAAGTCATGGCTGCTTGTATGGCAAAATCTTTAGGCAAGGCCCATTTGCTGGTGAGTCGCATGTTGCCTGCCAATGAGCTAGCACCCAGGTCTTGCCCTAAGTAACTGCCCTTGCTTTCAAAGAAATAGGCATTTGCACCACCGGTCAGGGTCCATATTTTCCAGAGTGTTTGCGATATGGTAAACTCAACACCCACCGAGTGCTCTTCACTTAGGTTTACCGGAAAGTTAATGGCCAGCCCTTCATCGTTTACTTGGGTAATGCGTACCGTAACACCTGTGCGGTAGCGATAATAAACGCTCGACAATAACGATCCAGTTTTCCAGTATCGCAAATAACCCAACTCAAATGAGTTGGTATATTCTGGGTCTAAATCGGGGTTGCCTGCTCTAAAGTTTCGCGAATCGCTGTAGTTGCTAAAAGGCAACAAATCGCGAAACTGCGGTCTGCTTAAGCGCCGGCTGTAGCTTATTTGAAACGTGTTATTTTCGTTGAACGCATAAGAGAAGTGCGCACTTGGAAAAAAGCCAACATAGTTTTTCTTTACTTCTGTGTTGTTCACCGCCGAGGTAATGTCAATATCCGTTACTTCGGTTCTAAGGCCACCCTGCCACGATATTTTTTTGTATTTGCCGCTCAGTATGGCATAGGCTGCATATATATTTTCTTGGTAGCTAAAAGTATCAACAAAGCCTGGTAAGTAATTCCATTCGGCATTTTCCAGTTGGTCTACAAAGTAATTATTGTCAATTGAACGCAACGTTATGCGAGCACCTGTTTCAAATTGCATGCCCTTGGGCAGCGGGTGTATGTAGTCGGTTTGCAAAAGCCAATTGGTTTCCAGCTCTTTATTGCCTGTGCGTTGGGTAACATTGGCTGCATTGCCCAATGTTATTTTTTCAAGTATATCGCCTTCTTCGTTGTCGTTATTGGTAAACCACTTGGCAACTGCTGTAAATTCTTGCCCCTTTTTCTTAAATGAGCGCCGGTAGTTCAGCTCTGCTTCAAAATTGTTGCTTATTTCAAACTCATCTTCTTCTCGGTTGCTACTAGAAATCAACTCATCCAAACTATTGAAATTTTGGTACAATAGGTTGGTCACATTCGTGTTTCGGCGATAGCTGTACAAGCTAGCTATGGTAATAGTATTGTTGTCTTTCCAAAAGAAATCGCTGCCTAAACGGAAGGTGCTACCCAAACCACCACGATTGTGGTCTCTATCGGCTTCCAAAATGGCAAGGGTATCGTTGCCCGTAAACTCTTGCCTGTAGTAACCATTGCCTATATTTTCGCGGTAGTTTAGGTTATAGCTGGTAAATAAGTTTACATGTTTGGTGCGGTAGTTGAGCGTAAGGCTACCACCGTGGTTGTTCGGGTATCCTGTAGTAGCGCTTACGCTGCCATTGAGGCCCTGCTTGCGGTCTTTTTTGAGAATGATATTGATAATGCCCACCTCGCCCTCGGCAGAATACCGGGCCGATGGATTGGTAACCACCTCAACGCGGTCAATTTGGTCTGATTGTATGAATTTTAATGCATCAGGGCCCGATAGACCCGAAGGTTTGCCATCAATAAATATCTGTACATTGCCACTTCCTCTTAGGCTTACATTGCCATCTACATCAACCTGTACCGAAGGAATATTATCTAGCACGTCTACTGCAGTGCCGCCTGCATTGGCTAGGTCTTTGCCTACGGTAAATACCTTTTTATCGAGTTGCATTTGCATTTGCGAGCGTTCGGCTACAATTTCTACCTCGCCAATTGATTCTGAATCGGGCTTAAGCAATATAATGCCCAAGTTTATCTTGGGTTCGTCTGGTTTTAGGGTAACGGTGCCAATGTTTTGTTCTATGTAACCTAAAAAACTGGCTACCAAATAGTACTGGCCAGGTTTCTTCACCTCAAGCGCAAAGTTTCCCTTTTCGTCGGTTATATTACCAGTGGCAAGGCTGCTATCATTGGCACTAAACATACTTACTGTGGCATATTCCAATGTCAATTTAGTGCCTGCATCTTGTATTTTTCCGGTTACTTGAAACAACACTCCTGGCGCACCGTTTCCGCCTCCGCCTTGCCTTGGTTGTTGGGCATTCAATGGCGTGTTCATTACGCCCCACAATATTAAAACTGCAATAAAATATCTCATGCTAATTATTGGTAAACTCTAAAAAACTCCTCGATTAGACAATTGGGCCTAGTTATAGTTTAAGGTGTTTGTGCAAAAATACGCTTAATGGATGTTAAAAAATGGAAGCAGCCGAACCAAAGGCACGGCTGCTTTCTGAAACCAACTGCAAAGGCAATTTTATTTTTTAGCAGTAAGTATCTGCTTGTATTGGTTTGGGTTGTTTAATACTTTAAGGGCAGTTTGTATGTCCTCATCGTAATTAAATGATACCATAATGCGGCCAGTGCTGTAGTAGTATCGGCTTACAATTTCATCTTCCAGTACCTTTTTGATTTCTTCTTTGTGTTTGGTCAAATCGTTGCTCTTGTCGTGCATCACGTTTTCTTTTAGCTTTTTCAGCTCGGCAGCAATTGCATCATAATACTTTTCGTCTTTAGTAGTGCTTTCAAGTTCTTTTAGTAGCTCCTCGCTTTCGGTAGCATAGTCATACTCTTTGCCATTCAGGTAGGCTACAAAGTCTTGGTAGTCTTTATCGCTAAGTTTAAAGTCCTTAGCTGCTGCAATAGTTGGGTTTTTGGCCCTATAAATAGTAGCAAAATGGAAAATGTAGTTTTTGTTAATCAAGCTCATGGTAATTTTGTTTACCGGTGTACCTTCTACTTCTAGATCTGGGTCAATTCCGGCGCCGTCATAAACGGTGCGTCCGTTGGCAGTTTTAAACGCTACTTTTAACGAGTCGGGGGTTTTGGCTGCATACCCATTCTCATCTTTGTGGGCATAATCAAGTGCCTGAATGCAGCGGCCGCTGGGGGTGTAGTACTTTGCCGTGGTAATTTTTAGCTTGGTGTTGTAAGGCAAGTTGCGGGTAGTTTGCACCAATCCTTTACCAAATGAACGTTGGCCAACTATCACGGCACGGTCAAGGTCTTGCAACGAGCCAGCTACAATTTCTGAAGCAGAAGCAGAGCCACGGTTTACCAATACTGCAATTGGTATTTGAGTATCAACGGCGTTGTTCAGGGTTTTGAAGGTTTTATCCCATTCATTTACCTTGCCACGGGTCGATACTATTTCTAGGTTTTTGTCAACAAACACGTTGCTTACGTTTACAGCCTCAGCCAACAAGCCGCCTGGGTTGCCGCGCAAATCGAACACCAAGCTTTTCAATGTCGGGTTTTTAGATTTTAAATCTTCTAACGCATCATGTACTTCCTTGCCGGCATCGTCGGTAAAGTTGCTAAGGCGTATGTAGCCAATCTCAGTATTGATCATGCCATAGTAAGGTACGTTTTTAATTTTGATGTCTTCGCGGGTAACCACCACTTCCATTTCTTTCTCGGTGCCATCGGCAAGGGTGCGCAATATCAAAAGGGTGGTGTTGGTGCCAGCTTGACCTTTCAATAGTGAGCTGATGTCGTTGGTCTCTTTATCGATAACCGAAGTGCCATCAATTTTCAAGAGCTTATCCCCTGCCAAAAGACCGGCTTTGTTGGCAGCGTATCCTTCATATGGCTCCGAAATGGTGATATAGCGGTCTACTTTGCGAACTAAAGCACCTATGCCGCCATATTTGCCGGTGGTTTGCATACGGTATCCTTCTATTTCGGCTTCGCTTATGTACGAGGTGTATGGGTCAAGGGAGTTGAGCATACCGTCAATGCCTTGGCGCATCAAATCGCTGGGCTGCACTTCATCTACGTAGTATGTGTTCAGCTCTTTGTACAGGCTGGCATATATATCCAAGTTCTTCGAAATCTCGAAGTAGCTATTTGTTTGCGTGAAGGCTACAGGCAGCATGGCTGCAATGAGCAGCACAACGAGGCCCCTTTTCATCGTCTTTAGGCTTATGTTATTCAGCTTCATAGGTTCTTAGTGTAGGGTAATCAATACTAAATCTAATCTAAAATGTACCACTCTTACAACTATAATCTACGTACAGTCGTTCCGCATATACCAATGGATTGCTTAACTGGGTGCATTGTTAATCGCATTTCAATTAAAACACTACCATTTAGCAGATGTTCAAATTAATAACGTGCGGCAAAGATAAAAGATTGTAAGGAAGAGGTGACTTTAACGGAGGTAACGTTAATTAACATTAGCAACCGATTTTTGATGCAACCGTGCTTCTAAATTTGGCAGCCAATGCATTACGCTTCCACCACCTGATAGATGTCTTTCAAGTTCCTTCCAGCCCCATCGTAATCAAGGCCGTAGCCTATAATAAATTCATTGCTGATGCGGAAACCAACGTAGGGCACATCGAGCTTGTATTTCAAGGCCTCTGGCTTAATTAGCAGCGTGGCAATGGCTATGCTGGCGGGCTGGTGCTCTTCAAGTATTGGCAAAAAGCGCGAAAGGGTAGTGCCGCTATCTACAATGTCTTCCAGTATAATTACGTGACGGTCTTTTATCTCCTCCCTGAAGTCCATAATCATTTCCACCTTGCCCGTGCTGCTAGTGCCGGAATATGATGATAGGCGCGTAAAGGCTATTTCGCAATCGATGTTGATGTGTTTCATCAAGTCGGCAGCAAACATAAATGAGCCGGTAAGTACCGATAAGAAAATAGGCTTTTTGCCCTCGTACTCGCGGGTCATGGCGGCGGCCATTATACGTATGCGCTCTTGTATATCCTCGTAAGGTATAAATACACGGAAACGTTTGTCTTTTACCCTTACTACAGGTATTTCCTGCTCAGGGACTAACGATGAGTTTTTGTCCAACATTGATGCTTGTGCTTGATAGTTTATTCCACTCGGTTAATTTCTCCACGGTAACGTTATACAACCTTGAAATGCCATACAATGTTTGGTTTGGCTCAACGGTGTGGTATTGGGTTCCTGTGGTTTTAGGAGTTATTGGTTGTGTTGGTTTTGGCTTTTCAGGTTGGGTGGTTGTTGGCGGTTGTGTTGGTTTTGGCTTCGGGGCATCTTCCTCGTCCGGTGCCGAAGGTTTGTCAACTTTGCCGATAATAAGTTTCTGGCCAGTTTTTAGCATATCGCTGATGCCTGGGTTCCATTTGCGTACATCGTTTACCGATACGTTGTACAAGCGTGCTACGCCATATAAAGTTTCGCCAGCCAGCACGGTGTGGTATATTACAGCCTCATCGCGTTTGTTGTTTTCAATTTCGGTATCCAGTGGCACCTCCTCTACTACGGTAGTGGTATTGTCATACACCATCAGTCGTTGGCCAACCGTTACAGTATAGTCGGGCAGGTTGTTCCATTCTTTTATTTTCTCTACGGTAACATCGTATTTCTTAGCAATTGAATACATGCTCTCTCCCCCCTCTACAATATGGTATTCAGGGTATGCCAAAATGTTGTTAGGCTCGTCAGTATCGTTTGAGCGCACAGTGGGGTCTAAGTCGGTTTCGGGCACCACCGCATCAGTTATGGTGCTTACCTTATTGGTATCGGCAGCAGTTGGTGTTGGGGTAGGTGCCGGAGTGGGTGTGGGTTTGTATATAGTTGTGTCGTCGCCAAATATTTCCGGGTTGATAGGCTCTGGCATTTTTGGCAGTTCAATGGGCTTCACATCACCAAAGCCTACAATCAGGCTTTGCCCAACGCTAAGCTTAGCACCGGGCTTCATTTTATTCCATGTTTCAACATCCGATATTGCCACACCGTATTTTTTCGAAACGCTATACACGGTTTCGCCAGCTAGCAGGGTATGATAGTATGGTGGGCCTTTGTAACCATAATCGTTTTTAGGTAAATCTTTGTTTACAATAGCTAAGCTATCGGCAATTTCTTTTTTGCGGTCTTTTTTTACCTGCTCTATGTGCTTGTCAAGTTCTAGGTTTTTCTCTGTAAGCAATTCTTCTTCAGAGTATGTTTTGGGTTTGTCTTTGCATTTACGGTGAAGGCAAAGTCGCTCACCAACCAATGGTTCTTCGCCGGGTACCATTTGGTTCTTTTTATACAAGGCGCTCATTTTTATCCCCTCTTTTTGAGAAATATAGTGCATTGTTTCGCCAGCATTTACTACATGAAATTTGTTAAACCCCTTGCTACGTTTCGGTTGTAGGTATATTTTTTGACCTGGCGTAAGTACTGCGTCGGCATCGATATCATTGTATTTGGTAAGTTGGCGCACATTCATATGGTACAGTTCAGCAAGGGCAGGTATGTCATGACCTTGTTTTACTATCACCGTTTTAATGTTGTTGAACAAGAAAATCTCGTTCGGAATCATATCCAATACCTTATTGGGGTCGCTATAATCTACTTGAATATCAACAGGTTTTTTGGTGTCGAAACGAGCAAGGTTGCGCTCCTCAATAATGCGGATGAGCAGATTGGCATACTGCGGGTTGGTAGCATAGCCAGCACGCAAAAGGCCCTTTGCCCAACTTTTGTAGTCGGTGCTTTCTAGCTCAAAAAGGAAGGCATATCTTTCGCGGGTTTTCAAAAAATCAGAATGGTCTCGGTACGATTCAGCATCGGTATCGTACACCCTAAAGCACTCTTGCTTCGTGTCGTCGTCCATATAATAGCCTTTGCCCGTCCAGCCATTGTGGCATTTAATTCCGAAGTGGTTTTTGGCCTTGGTAGTAAGCTCGCTGTTGCCGTAGTTAGATTCTAGAATGCCCTGCGCTAGTGTTATGCTTGCTGGAATGCCATATAGTGCCATTTCGTTTTGTGCCAACGACGCATATTTCTCAATGTACTGTTCTATGGTAAACTTTTTCAAGTCGGGCTGGGCCGAGGCCAATAGTCCGCTGGCAAGCAGTAGTGTCAGTATTGTTATCTTTTGCATCATGTTCTAAGTTGCGGGTTACGGGTTGCAAGTTGCGGGTTACATTGCAGGGAGTTGATAAAATACAATCAACTCGAAACCCGTAACTACCAACTCGCAACTAAATACACCTTTCCAACTTCAAAAGTAACGCTTGTATATGCGTTTTTGGGGTGCAATTATCAACAAATAAAATAGGTTTATACAGTTTTTCGGGCAATGAGGATGCCATCGCGTATGGGTACCATTACGGTTTCTACCCGTGGGTTGTCCATTATTTTTTTGTTGAAGGCTACAATAGCGGCTGTGTCTTTGTCTTGCTTAGTATCCAATACCTTACCGCTCCACAACACGTTATCGGTTAGTATATAACCACCAATGGCTACTTTATCTATTACTTGGTCAAAGTAGTTGGCGTAATTTATTTTATCTGCATCAATAAACACTAGGTCAAAAGGCCCTTCCAATGTGGGTATTATCTCTAGGGCATTGCCAATATGATATTGTACTTTATGGCTTATGCCGGCTTTATCAAAATACCCACGCACTAAGTCTTCTAGTTCTTCATTAATGTCGATGGTGTGCATGGTGCCACCTTCTTGCAAGCCCTCGGCCAGACAAATGCCAGAGTATCCGGTATAGGTTCCTATCTCTAGTATGTCTTTAGGTTTTATCATTTTACTCATCATGGCAAGAAAGCGGCCTTGTAGGTGGCCCGAAATCATGCGAGGCATCATTACCTTGGCGTTTGTTTCTCGATTAAGTTGCTGCAATACATCGGTTTCGCCGGTAGTATGCTGTTCAACGTATTGCTCCAATGCTTCGGGTAAAAATTCCATGGTTTAGAAATTTGTATTTAGCAAAACTAGGCAAATCCATTTGTATGGGTGGTTGTTCAATAAAAAATGCGGGTCGCACACGACCCGCATTTTCGGCTTTATATAAATTAGGTATTTTATAGCTTTCCTTTTATTTTACTCCGTTGCCCCACAGGCCAAGTTTTTTACTTAGCAGTCGGTATGCCTTTTCTTCGCTGTTATCAAAAAAGTCGACCAATTTGCCAACAAATTTTGAGTCTCCAATCATGGCGCTTGGCATAGATGCCTGGCTGCGTTGGTTCAATTGCTCGTTAATGGCTTGGGCCAAGAACTGCTGTCTTACTCTAGGGTCGTTTAAATTTCCCATGGCCTCATGTTTTAAAATGCGTTAAACACTCTTGCATGAGAATAATCCAATTTCGTGCCAAATTTTATTTTAAATGAAAAAAGCCCTTCGTCTCTCGAAAACGAAGGGCTTTTGGAGCTATAAACAGCAATTGTTTTGCTCATCTACAGCAGCTAAATATTCAGTGCCTATGGGTATTATTCTGCTTCGGCTGGTTCTTCTTTCTCTTGTGGTAACATATCACCTTTTATATGTTGGCGAATTTTACCTTCAATTTCCAGCATCAATTCTGGGTTATCAAGCAATAGCTCTTTCACCGATTCGCGACCTTGGCCAAGTTTAGTGCTATCGTAAGCAAACCACGAACCGCTCTTTTGCAGAATACCGTGCTCAACACCTAAGTCAACTATTTCGCCAACCTTTGAGATACCCCTGCCATACATAATATCAAACTCCACTACTTTGAACGGTGGTGCCATTTTGTTTTTAACCACCTTTACCTTGGTACGGTTACCTACTACTTCTTCTTTGTCCTTCAATTGACCTATACGGCGGATATCCAAACGAACCGAAGCGTAAAACTTCAAGGCATTACCACCAGTAGTAGTTTCAGGGTTGCCGAACATTACACCGATTTTCTCGCGCAACTGGTTGATGAAGATACAGATACAACCACTCTTGTTAATGGCACCAGTAAGTTTACGAAGTGCTTGCGACATCAACCGTGCCTGTAGGCCCATTTTGCTATCACCCATTTCGCCTTCCAATTCGCCGCGTGGTACTAGAGCTGCTACGGAGTCGATTACGATTACATCCAATGCACCAGAGCGGATAAGGTGTTCGGCAATGTCCAATGCCTGTTCACCATTGTCTGGCTGAGAAATCAATAGGTTATCTACATCTACGCCCAAAGCTTGAGCGTACGATTTGTCAAAGGCGTGCTCTGCATCAATTACCGCACAAATGCCGCCTTTTTTCTGTGCCTCCGCAATTACGTGGATGGCCAAAGTGGTTTTACCTGACGATTCAGGTCCATAAATCTCTACAATACGGCCGCGCGGGAAACCGCCAATGCCTAAGGCAATATCCAAACCAAGTGAACCGCTTGGTACCGTATCCACGGCTACTACACGGTCATCGCCTAGTTTCATTATGGTACCTTTACCATATACTTTTTCCAGTTTGTCTACAGTTAGTTGTAGGGCTTTTAGCCTCTCAGCGCTGGTGTTCTGATCTTTTGGGTTTGCTGCCATTGCAATTGATTTTATCCTTTGAATTTAAGTAAAAAACACGTGCTTTCTAAAGTCGCCACGTTATGGTTTGGTGATTAGTTTTCAGTTGGCCAGTTATTGGTTGATTAGGTTATTAGTTTATCGAAAATTAGTGAAGCTACAGATTCAACACCGCTTTCTGATTAACCAATCAACAGATAACTATTAACTAGATTAACTAAGCCCAACAAAATTAGTATTATTTTTGCAATGACCTAATATTTTGAGCAAAATATTTACAAATTTCTGAAAGCCCACATTCCTCGCACTTCGGATTGCGCGCCACACATACGTATCGGCCGTGCAAAATTAACCAATGGTGCGCATCGGGTATATCGTCTTGTGGTATGTGTCGCACCAGTTGTTTTTCGGTGAGCAACGGGTTGTGCCTAGCAGTGTTGGTAGTAAGCCCTATGCGATTGCTCACGCGCATTACGTGGGTGTCAACGGCCATATTGGGTTGCCTATATAACACTGAGGTAACTACGTGCGCCGTTTTTCTGCCTACACCTTGCAATGATTGTAATTGACTAACTTCTTGCGGTACTTCGCCGTCAAACTCTTCCACCAGCTTGCGGGCCATGGATACTAAATGTTTGCTCTTATTATTAGGATAACTGATACTGCGGATGATGCGAAATATATCTTCTGGCTCGGCTTTGGCCATGCTTTGGGCATCGGGGTATTGCTCAAATAGGGCTGGTGTGGTAAGGTTTACGCGTTTATCAGTGCACTGAGCTGAGAGAATGACTGCAACCAGCAGCTCAAACGGGCTTTCGTAGGCCAGTTCGGTCTCGGCAAAGCGAAACTCATTGCTTAGGTACTCCAGTGTTTTTGCGTAAAGCTCCTTGCGGGTCATAGTATTGCTAAATTATCCTTTGCATTTGGCATTTCACGTTTTAGGGTGCAACTTTGAACCAAATACCCCTTAACTGTTTTATACTACTAAATACTTTGCCATGTTCACATCCATAATGCTTGCAGCTGCTTCGAAAAAAATTGCTTTTGTTGGCGTTGCTATTGTATTGGTGTTTGTAGTTTACGGTTATTACCTCGATATTAAAAAGAAAAACGAGCAGAACAGATAAAAGTTTGTTTTCGAGATAAACTAAAGGCCAGCGCATAGATGATGCGCTGGCCTTTGTGTTTTAGGTAAGTTGTTTTATTCTATTAGGTCGTCGCTTCGTTATCAATCAAGAAAGAGCAAACGTTGCAAAAAGTTTCCATCTTCCGTTTTTACCTGAAAAATGTAGCTGCCCGAGGCCAAATTCAATTTAGTAGCATCCAACAAATATTCGTGTTGACCAGCAGTTTCAACTTTATCCTTTTGCAAGCGCCACATGCGGCCGTGCATATCATATACTTCTAGAGATACGGTGCTGTTGTGTGCTAGGTAGTAGCTAATGGTGGTTTGGCCTGAGAACGGGTTAGGATATACTTTAACATCGCGTACAGCGCTGTTTGGGTCGGGCAATAGGCCGGTGGTGGTGTCAACTTTTACTATGGTAAAGCTATCTTTAAATGTGCCATCAGCGCGAAGGAACCTTGCATCGAGGCGGTTGCCTTCTACTTCAATAATAAGCGAACCGATGGTGCTATCTCCGCCTGCAGAGTAACACATAGCAGGGTGGCCAAGGTTGGCTCCATCTTCGCTGCTACCGGCACAACCTACTACAGTATATATAGTGCCTTTATTGGCATCGGGGCCAAATAGGTATTTTACATATGGTTCGCCTATTTGGTCGTAGCCACATTGTGAGCCTATTAGCTGCGTTGCTGGGTCCCATGACGATGTATTGCCATAGTGGCCATTAATGAGGTAAGAGCGCTCGTAAACATGGCTATGGCCATTAAGTACCAAGTCAACGCCATACTCCTCTAACACAGGAATAAAATTTTCGCGCATGGCCTTCATGTATATTTCGAAAGCATCGTCAGAGTCATGCGAACCTTTGCTGTAAGGTGGTTGATGAAAATAAGCAATTACCCAAGGCTTGTCGTTAGCTTGCAAATCGGCACGCAACCAATCAAGCATTGGCGAGGTGGTAAAGTTGCCTATTGGGTTAACACCTATCCAATCGTTACTATTAGATACAACCGAACCCAACTCAGAGTTTAAGGCAATGAAGTGAACATTGGCATAATCGTATGAGTAGTATAGCTCGTAGCCAGATGCCACGCCGCCAATTTCGCCTTGTGTAGGCACGTTTATAATATCGTAATAAGCACCTGTATGGTCAGGCGGGTTTACGCTCACAAAGGGAGGTGCTATATTGTTATAATCGTGGTTGCCTGGGCTAGGCATAAAGGGTAAGTACCTAAATAGGCTATCATAGCCGTAGGTTGAGTCAAATACTTTGGCTTGGTACTCAGCATCGGTTCCATCTTGGTAGGCATTGTCGCCTAGCCAAACCCACACATCGGTGTGCTTACCCTGCATGTAGTTTTGGTAAGATTGGCGCACCTTTTTTTGCTCGGTGTTGGCTTTACCAAAATCGCCAATGCCCCAAATACGCACAGGCTGAACGGTGCCAATAACTGGGCTGGTTTTAAAGTGGTGATGGTCATCGCCGCCAGCAATTACCGCAGCCCCATTGCCCACCGAATAGTAATAGGTGGTAAATGGTTGCAGACCTGAAATTTGCACTTCGTGGTCAGTTACAGCAGTAGTTTCGTCAATTTGTTGGGTAAGGTTATTAGGGTCAGTGCCATAAGTTACACGGCCTATACTTGCTGCATCGGTTCGCCAGCGCACTATAATGCCACTCGAAGAAGGTAATTGTAGGTAAGGCCCCCTAACTAGGCTCTGTGCCTCTATTAATTGCGATACTAAACAACTAACGATGATAAGAGGAAGTATAAAGTACTTCATATACGGAGCAGTTTTTTTAAACTTTACTAAGCTACAAATTTCCTGCTTTTAATGTTAACCTGAGCTTAAAAAATGCTTGATTGTGCTACTTTTAGGGCCTAATAAATTGGCTTGTTTTACCCAAAGTATATCAGCGTTTAATCGCAGGTTTCGATGGTTAAGTGGTCAGTTGGGTCCCAAAATAGCTTTTTAAAATCCTTCACTTGGTCGTGCTTTACCTCAACGCCCTCCTTTTTCAATAACTCTTCCATTTGCTCGGGGTAAGCAAAATGGTGCTTACCAGTCAGTAATCCGTTTCTATTAACTACCCTATGTGCTGGCACAACCGGAAACTGATTGTGCGCTTGGTTCATTGCCCAACCAACAATGCGTGCCGAGCCAGCTGCCCCCAAGTACTTTGCAATTGCGCCATAGCTAGTAACCCTGCCCCTAGGCACCAGCCGCGCAACCTGAAAAACTTGCTGAAAAAAGCCATCATTTTTGCCAACCATAGCCAATTGTTAATGCTAAATTAGCACATTGTTGTAATGCTTAGTTCACCCATTGCATTAAAAACACCGTTATTGGTATATAATCATTGCCTTTTGTCTGAATAAGTGTAAAAGGTTAGATTTGTTGACTAGTGTTGGAATGACAAGTGATAGTATGACCCAAGTAGATATGAAACAATATACGATTAAGGAAGAGGGTGGATTTAGATATCACGAGTCTGGTGAGGGCGAGGTATTGCTTTTACTGCATGGGCTTTTTGGTGCGCTAAGTAATTTTCAATTCCTTATCAATCATTTTTCGGCATCTTATAAGGTGTGCATTCCAATACTGCCCTTGTTCGATTTGCCAAAGGAAACTACTAGTGTTGTTGGGCTATTGAAACATGTTGAGGATTTTATCGAATACAAAGGCTATGACCGGGTAATACTTATTGGTAACTCTTTAGGCGGGCACATAGCGCAATTGTATGCGCTTGAGCATCCCCTTAAAACCAAGGCACTGGTGCTTACGGCCAGCTCGGGTTTGTTTGAAGAATCGCTCGGAAACACCTACCCTAGAAAAGGAGATTACGAATTTATACGAGAACGCACTGCTAAAACGTTCTATAACCCAGCAATGGCCACTAAAGAGTTGGTTGATGAAGTTTTCGACATAGTAAACAATCGCGAAAAAGCGCTGAGTGTGCTTTACATTGCCAAGTCGGCAATGAGACATAACCTCCGCGAGGAAGTAGTGAATTTGAAAATGCCTGTATTGCTCATTTGGGGAGGCACTGACCATATTACCCCGCCCTTTGTTGGCGAGGAGTATAAGCAGCTTATACCGCAAGCAGAATTGCACATATTGGAAAACTGCGGCCATGCCCCCATGATGGAGGAGCCAGAGCGGTTTAACGAATTGTTGGCACAATTCCTGCAGCACAACAAATTGTAAAGGAGGATAGGGTATGATAGCGAAAGAGATGATAAGTAACTTGGTGCCGCCCTTAAAAACGTCGGATACTGGTGATAAGGCACTTGTTTGGATGCACGAATTTGGTGTAAACCAGCTACCTATTGTAAATGGTAAGGAATATCTTGGTCTGATAACGGAGGACGATATTATGGACCTCAGCGAGCCCAATGAACCCATTGGCAGCTACGAGCTATCGCTTCAGAAAGCCAGTGTTGCCGAAAATGCTCACTTGTACGAGGTAATAAAAACGTTAGTGGAAAACCGATTAACACTGGTGCCTGTAGTGGGGCCCGAAAATATATACGAGGGGGTGGTTACCCTTGAGAACATCATGAAACACTTTGCCGAGCTTAGTTCGGTAAACGAGAGTGGAGCAGTAATTGTGCTCAACTTAAACAAAAACGAGTACTCATTATCGGAAATAGCTCGTATTGTAGAGTCTAATGGGGCGCTTATTCTTAGCTCGCATGTGTTTAATAATAAAGCGGAGAGCCAACTGGAAGTGGTATTGAAACTCAACGTATCGGACATACGGAGCATAGTTGCAGCTTTTGAGCGTTTTGAGTATACCATTGGTGGTTTTTATCAAGAAGATGAGTATCGCGACCAAATTCAAGATCGCTTCGATTCGTTGATGAATTACTTGAATATATAGGTGTTGCTTTTAGACACAAGACACAAGACGCAACCTGCCTGCCGGCAGGCAGGGACACAAGAAATGTCACCCTGAGCGTAGCCGAAGGGCACAAGACTTGCTGCTTTTATGTTTTAGTGAAAAGAACACAACTCGTTCTCCTCCTTCGCCGGGCCTTTCTCGCGATTCGATAAGAGCCTGTCCTGAGTCTCGTTTCAAACGAGACCCAAGGAAGGGGTATGGCATGGGTAAGTACACTGTATGTAAACCCATCAACCACTCTCCCCATTTCCCAAATCATTTTGTAATTTCATTGGCACAATTAACAACCCAAATTCATCTCCCCATGAGCTACAAGACCGCCGACCTGAGCGATGACCACAGTGCAAACTTGAAAGTAGTGTACGATGTTTTCCAGAGTTATGGCTTAAAGCCCGATTTTCATGGCGAGGTGGTGACGGTCAAGGTATTTGAAGACAATGTGTTGGTAAAGGCTCAGCTTGAAACCGATGGCCGCGGAAAGGTGTTAGTGGTTGATGGTGGTGGCAGCTTGCGCTGCGCTTTGTTGGGCGACAATGTAGCCGCACTAGCCGTTAAAAATGGCTGGGAAGGCGTTATCATTAACGGCGCCATTCGCGATGCGGCTGATATTGATGGCATGAACGTGGCCATCAAAGCCTTGGGCACGCATCCTTTTAAGAGTGTGAAGAAAGGAGAGGGCGATGTAAACATACCCGTTAGCTTCGGGGGTACTACTATAAACCCTGGTGAGTATCTATATTCAGATGCCGATGGAATCATTATTTCGGCCAAAAAGCTACATTAAGGGCCTGTTAGTTGGTTATCGTCCTTCAAAAGCGGCATTATTGCTAACTTGCAAATGCTCAATGTGGATATGTGAAAAATATCTACCTGTTGGTTGGATTTGATTTGAGTATTTTTATTTCGGCTAATATCAACCGACTATGCTACTGGAATTAATGAAGCCCCTTTCGCAGGAAATTACCGAGCATTTCCTCACTTTTCCTGCCAACAGTTGGGCACATAAGATATTCTTTGCCGACAAAGCAGGGGTTGATTTCGATCTTTTCGATTTGGCCATTATCGGTATCGAAGAAGACCGAAACTCAGTGAATAACCAAGGTTGTGCCAATGGCATTAACCGCGTAAGGCAAGAGCTCTATAAACTGGTGGCGCAAAACGAGCAACTGACCATAGTTGATTTGGGAAATTTGCAACCTGGTGAAACCGTAACTGATACCTACTTTGGTTTGGCCGCTATTGTAAACGAGCTACTTTCAAAACAGGTATTGCCTATTATTATCGGTGGTAGCCACGATCTTACCTTGGCCCAATACCACGGCTATCAAAACCTCGACCGTAAAGTTAACTTGGTGGTGGTGGATGAAAAAATTGACCTTACCGACCTTGATGGTGATGTAACGGACAACAACTACCTAGGCCGAATATTTTCTGATAAACCGAATATCTTGTTCGGCTTTAGCCACTTGGGCTACCAAAGTTATTTTGCCGACCCTAAGACGGTAAATACCTTAGAGAAACTCAATTTTGACTGCTACCGATTAGGCGATGTGCGCAAAAACATGGAAGATGTAGAGCCTATTGTTCGCGATGCGGATATGATGAGCTTTGACCTTACCGCCATTAAAATGAGCGATGCACCCGGTGTAGGTATGCCTAGCCCTCACGGCTTTTATGGCGAAGAGGCTTGCCAAATAATGCGATATGCGGGCCTTAGCGACCGTTTAACCTCATTGGGTATTTATGGCTACAATCCTGCTTTCGATAACCATACCCAAACGGCGCAGTTAGCTGCACAATTGATATGGTATTTTGTTGAAGGCTACTACAACCGCAAAAAGGATTACCCAGATACCGAATCTCGCGATTACTTAAAGTACATTGTTGACTTTAACGAAGGTGAGTACGAGCTGGTTTTTTGGAAGAGCAAAAAGACCGAGCGCTGGTGGTTGCAGATTCCTAGGGTAACCCAAGAAGAAGAAAAGATAGACGTGGCCAATGCACTTATGTCGTGCTCATACAACGACTACAAACAAGCCTGTAAAGACGAACTGCCCGAGCGCTGGCTTAAGGCTTTCGAAAGAATCTAGTTAAGATGAGAGATTTGAAATAAGAAATTTGAAACAGTGTTTAAGACGTTTCTGATTTCTCATTTTACATTTCTTATTTATTTCCCCAGAATTTTCTCCACCGCTATACCTCTTGAGCCTTTAAGCAAAAACAAGGTATCCTCGTATTGCTGCTGATCAAACCATTCTTTTGCTTGTTGTATGTTCTCAAAGTGCATGCAGTCCAGCTTTTCCCT
>CAIOSU010000326.1 GCA_903861055.1 uncultured bacterium | reverse complement strand
TGCTTCTGTAGATATTAAGTCAGACCTGATGATGTTGTTTTTTTCGTAGGCAAAGTCAAATGCAGGTTTAAACCTTCGGTGAAGCAAAGTAACATAAGCGGTCACGTCTTTGTGCAGCTCGGTATCGTATACCAGCTTATACGATTCAATATTATAAAGCCGTTGTATAGCATTCTTTTTTTGCAACACGCTAAAAACGTTGTCGTAGTCCATTTCCTCAGCATTTCGACTTTTAAGATCCACATCGGTAAAGGCACTAATGGCTATTTTGTTCCACGGCTTTCGCGAAATAATAAATTGAACTTTACCGCCATATTTTACTCTTTCGTCTTTGAAACCATACGCAATGTAGCCTTCTAACTGAACTCGCTCACTAAATACGGGTGTTGTGCGTGCCCCAAGCCTCAACCGGAAGCCTTCTACATCGTTGATACTGAAAAAGTTGGCAATTGGGCCAAACTCAATCACTTTTTTTACACGGGCAAAGCCGCTGGTAAGTGTTGATGCGGCAAAGAAGATGGTTTTAAATTTCCTGGTCTTTTTTAAGCTATCTACCATATCATATATACCTAGCTCAGTGTCACCAAGCTCGGCATGGCGCATAGTATCCCAGTATACTTCATCATGCTCGTAGGCGTCATTTTCAATATCAGTTGCATCAAATGCCGACCATGCGTCATTAGGTATAGGTTCGTTTATTTCAAGTTTTCTGTAGCTTTTGTTCTTTTTACCTATAATCTTGGTTTCGCCTCCAATGTAGTAGGTAAACTGAATTTTGAGTTGCTCATTGCTGGGCATCCAGAATTCTATAGTATCGCCGAGCGTTGGTTGATAAGGCACAAAGTTGTTGTAAAACGATAACTTTTCAATAAAGCCAATGTTTACATCCTCCGATAGCTCCATCTCGATGGTTCTGATGGCGTTACTGTTCAAACTGATAAGCATTTTGCCCGTGAAGGTATTTTCTCCCTTGCGCTTCGGTTTGAAATTCATTTCAAGGTGTGGCTGTCCGTCAATATAAAGCGTGTCATATTCCAGCAGGGTGTATTTGTATACTCCAAGGGCATAGTCGGCAACTGGGCTTACAAAATTCTTGCCCATTACGGCAATCAAGTTATCGTAAACGTTCAGGTTTTGGTTTACATCACTCAACAGGGTAGTTATAAAGTCCTGTTTTTGCACACCCGACATTTTTACGCCTTGCACATGCTCCGTTATCTTGGCAGGGTTGTTCTGCAAATATGTACTGCTTATATTTTCAATCAAGAAAATGGGCAAAGTAGATGATCCATTTCCGCTTGAAGTATCCACATAATCTTTTAGGTGCGGAAAACGCGATAGAAGTTTACTTTCATCAATATTTTCGGGCGCAAAATCGGCCAGGTCAATTTGGTATTTGGTATATGCCTCGTATTGCAGGGTAGTAAACTGGGAAGGGTTGAGATGCAGCTTGTTTTTAATAATCCTTCGCAGCAACACATCGGCTGGGTTTTCGCCTGCAACCACGGTGGCCACATCTAATGATATGGCATCCATTTGCAACTCGAAATTGATAGTTTGCTCTGCCGCAGCTGTAATAGGCTTTTTTAGTATCTTAAAACCCAAAGCAGATGCAGTAAGGGTATCGGCACGCTTATTTACGTTTAGTTCATATTTGCCTTCGTCATCGGTTAAGGTGCCAATAAACTTACCCTCAACGTATACATTGGTGTAAGGCATAGGCTCGCCGGTGGCAGCATCGGTTACGAGCCCACGGATGATGGTGTTCTGGGCCGATAAGCCCAGGCTAGCCAAAAGGAAAGCCAGAAATAGACCAAGGAAGTAATGGGTGCCTTTCAAAATCATCAATGCCTTAAAATAATTTGCAAAACTAAGCTAAATCTATGCCAGATTCATATTTTCTTGAACACCAATAGTTCATGGTTAAATAAACGTCCTTTGCGAAGGGTAAGGTTGCCTTGCAACTGCAATCCGTAGCAATTAAATAAGTGCACATAACCATTTAGCGTGTATTGGTGTGGATGAAGAATGTCGCCAGGTACAAGGCGAAATAGCTTTTGCAATACACTATAGTTATGCGCATCCCAGGTTATTACAATTACACCGTTTTGGCTGGTTGCAGCTACTAATTTTTCAGTGGCCAATTCAATATCTGCAACATGGTTTAAGGCATTCATGCAAAAAACCAACTCAAAAGGCTCACGGCATTTAAATTGCTCCAGCGGAATATTCCTAAAATCAACCCATGGGAAAACGGACGTTTTAAAATGCTCGAGCCAATATGCATAAGTTTCAATAAGCGGGTCGATGGCCGTTACAGGGTGCTCGTCTAGTACCATGTAAACACCAGCTGGGCCGCATCCGGCATCTAGGATTGATATAGTGCTGTCGTCCACCAGCTTTGCCAGTTCAGGCGATATAGCAGTTGCATGGCCAATTAGAGTATTCCAGTAATTGCACTTCCATTGGTGGTAGGTCGGCCAATCTTTATCATGCAAATACCTCCGCCACCAGTATTGCTCAACATGCTGCGCTATGCGCCAACGGATGGGGTGGTTCATTTGGTAAGTTACGAGTTGGCAGTTACGGGTTGCGAGTTGAAAATATTTGATGCACAATGCCCATGCTATAGAACAAAGTTAAAAATACTAAAAACAGTGAGCCTAATTAATTTTTATCCACAATAACCCGCCACATCATTTGGTTATAATGTGATAACTTTGCCCGCATGAGTTTTGTGTACCCTGCCTTTTTGTTTGCTTCGGCGTTGGTAGCTATACCTATTATTGTGCACTTATTTAATTTTAGGCGCTACAAAACGGTATACTTTACCAATGTACGTTTTTTGAAGGAAGTAAAGGAGGAAACTACCAGCCGCAGCAAACTGAAACATTTGCTAGTGCTGGCAGCAAGAGTTCTGGCAGTGTTGTTTTTGGTGTTTGCGTTTGCACAGCCCTTTATACCGGTATCGA
>CAIOSU010000325.1 GCA_903861055.1 uncultured bacterium | reverse complement strand
GGGTGTTTTTAAAACACTAAATGCGGGGTTAACTTGGGCTCCTATATTCGATGATCAACCTTATTTGTCTATTGGCGATATTGAAATTGACCCAAGCAACCATAACACCATTTATGTTGGCACTGGCGATCCTAACATTAGCGGCTATCCGTTTATTGGCGATGGTGTATACAAGAGTACCGATGCAGGACAAACGTGGACACACTTAGGGCTTGTTGACCAACGAATAATATCGAAACTAGAAGTACACCCGCTCAATCCAAACTTGATATATGCCGGCACTATGGGGCTTCCATTCCAAAAGAACAACCAAAGAGGGCTTTACAAATCAACTGATGGAGGGCAAAACTGGAACCAGGTTTACTATAAATCAGATAGTGCGGGCGTAATTGATATGGTGCTGCACCCAACCGATACCAATATTATTTACATAACCGGCTGGAATAGGATACGAAACAGTATGGTAAGTTTGTTGACCGGACCCGATTGTCAAATATTGAAATCGACCGATGCAGGCCAAACTTGGCAACCCATCATGAGCGGCATTCCCAACACAACCCCGCTGAGCCGCATTAATATTGAAATGAGCGCAAGCGACCCAAACTTGTTGTTCGCTTCGGTGGTAAATAATGCCTACGATTTGCAGGGTATTTACAAAACTACCAATGGAGGGCAAACATGGACAGCCTTGCCAAACAATGGATTGCCCACAGATGCGCTTGGTGGTTTTGGATGGTACTTTGGGCATGTAAAAGTTAACCCAGCCAACAATAATGAATTGTTCCTTCTGGGAGTGGATTTGTATCGCTCAAGTGATGGCGGTATCAACTGGACCATGGCAGGCCCACCTTGGTACACTTACGATTTTCATGCCGATAAGCATGATTTGGTGTTTGATGGAAATACCATTTATTGCGGAACCGATGGTGGACTTTATGCTAGCACCGACCATGGTGATACTTGGCTAGATATAGAGAATTTGCCCGTAACACAATTTTATCATGTAGCCATCAGTCCGCACAACCCTGGAGTATACTATGGCGGCGCACAAGACAATGGCACTTGTGTGGGCAACAAAGCCAGCATAAACCAATGGGGTCGAATATTTGGAGGTGATGGTTTCGATATTCAGTTCCATCCACTTATACCCGACATTTTTTATGTAGAGACCCAAAATGGCGCCATATATACTACCGATGATGGTGGAAATTATATTTACGATGCTGTTGATGGAATTGATAACAACGATAGGCGCAATTGGGACATGCCATACTTGTTAAGCAATTTCAACCCCGACGTGCTATATACAGGAACTTACCGAATGTATAAATCAACAAACGGTAACTTTCCATTTTGGCAGCCCATTAGCAACGATTTGACCAAAGGGCCAATTTGGGGCGAAGGAAGGAATAATATAAGCGTTGTTGAAGAATCGAAGTTGATAAATGATAGGGTTTTCTGCGGAACAAGCGATGGGAACGTTTGGCGAACCATTGATGGCGGCAATAACTGGACAAGCATTAATACAACTTTGCCCAACCGCTATGTTACTGATTTAGAATCCTCATCGCTAACAGCAGGGTTGTTAATGGTTTCGCATTCTGGATACAAAGACAATGACTTTATCCCACACATTCACCTGTCGAGAAACGACGGTGATACTTGGACCGATATTTCGGGCAATTTACCGCCCATTGCAATAAATGAAATCGAGATAAGCAACTTAAACGATAGCCTCGTTTTTGTAGCTACCGATGGCGGTGTTTATTACACCGTCAATCAAGGTGCATATTGGGAAAGGCTTGGCAGCAATATGCCCGTAATGGTTGTATATGACTTAAAGATTGATGCGCTAAACCAAAAACTAATAGCAGGCACTCATGCGAGGTCGGTATTGAGCATTCCCATCGATTCAATTAATGCCAACTTATTTGTGGCGCCAATTGTAACCAATATTTCGGGTGATGACACTGTCTGCGCCGGCGGCACTTCAACCTTAAATGCTACGGGCGGCAGTTTTGTAAATTGGAGCCCATCAGCTGGCTTGAGTTGCACCGCATGCGCTACTACAGAGGCAACACCATCCATTACCACAACCTATTACGCCAATGTATCAAACGGCACTAGCAGCGCCATCGATAGTTTTACTGTAGTAGTGCTGCCTAGCTTATCTCCGCCTGTAATACAGGTATTTACTGATTCATTGGTGGTAAGCAACCCTGACCCAAGTGCTATTGGCTACCAATGGTATTTAAACGATAATCCTATACTTGGTGCCAACCTCCTAAACTATCTGGTAACAGAATCTGGCAGTTATTCAGTTGCAGTTACCCGAGGACAATGTACTGCATCTTCCAACTCAACATACATTACCATCATCTCGGCACCTACCCTTGCAAACATAAGCGAGCCAAGATTGTGGAGTTACGATAACGTGGTTTATGCCATCAGCCCTCAAGGAAGTGCACTACATACTTTTGAGCTATACGGCGTTTCTGGGCAATTATTGGTTAAAGAGGAGTTTGTAATCGGCTATTATAAAAACCTAAGCAACTTGAGCAGTGGCACTTATATAGCCCGAATGATAACCGATAAAGGCACGGTTACCCGAAAGATATTCGTACGTTAATGCTTGAGCAATTTGCCCACGAATGTACATGTTAGTTATAGAAACGATTTTATAGCCGCTATTTACTATTTAGTAGCTGCTAGTTACTATCTTTGCAGTCCGTTAATAACAGGATAAAGAGCTATTGCTATGTTTGAGAATTTGTCGGATAGGCTGGAAGGAGCGTTTAAGGTACTGAAAGGCCAGCACAAGATTACCGATGTTAACATTTCATCTTCGCTAAAAGAGATACGCCGCGCCTTAGTAGATGCTGACGTAAACTATAAAATTGCCAAAGAATTTACAGACAATGTAAAGGACAAAGCAATTGGCGAATCTGTTATTACCGCCGTTCAACCAGGCCAGTTGATGGTAAAAATCGTGAAAGACGAGCTTACCGCATTGATGGGTGGTACGGTTGCCGAGTTTAATGCCGACGGAAAGCCTGCCGTGGTGTTAATGGCTGGCTTACAAGGTTCTGGTAAAACTACCCATTCAGGTAAGTTAGCACTTTACTTAAAAACCAAGAAAAATAAAAAGCCGCTATTAGTAGCTTGCGACGTTTACCGCCCCGCGGCTATAAACCAGTTGAAAGTATTGGGCGAGCAACTGGGAGTTGAGGTATATACCGAAGAAGGTAACCTAAACCCTGTAAAAATTGCCGAAAACGCGATAGCCCACGCTAAAGCAACCGGCAAAGATGTAGTGATTGTTGATACTGCTGGCCGCTTGGCGGTGGATGAGGATATGATGAACGAGATTGCCAACATCAAAAAGGCAATCAACCCGCAAGAGATTTTGTTTGTAGTGGATAGTATGACGGGCCAAGATGCCGTGAATACTGCCAAAGCATTCAACGACCGCTTAAACTTTGATGGCGTTATCCTTACCAAATTGGATGGCGATACCCGTGGTGGCGCTGCCCTAACTATTAAGTATACCGTTGACAAGCCCATTAAGTTTGTAGGTACTGGCGAGAAAATGGATGCCCTAGAGGTGTTTCACCCCGATAGGATGTCGCAGCGTATATTGGGTATGGGTGATATTATCTCTTTCGTAGAGCGCGCCCAAGAACAATATGACGAGGAACAAGCGGCCAAGCTTCAAGCCAAAATCAGCAAAAACACCTTTGATTTTAATGACTTCCTAACCCAATTGAACCAAATTCGTAAGATGGGTAACATCAAGGATTTGTTGGGTATGATACCAGGCATGGGCAAAGCCATTAAGGATATTGATATTGATGATAGCTCGTTCAAAAAGATAGAGGCTATTATTTTCTCAATGACACCTGAAGAGCGCACCAACCCTGACTTGATTAACGGAAAACGCCGAGAAAGGTTGGCCAAAGGTAGTGGGAACACTATTCAAGAGGTAAACCAGTTTTTGAAGCAGTTTGAGGAAATGAAAAAAATGATGCGCAACTTTACCAAAATGAGCGCTGCCGGCGGTATGAAAGGCTTGCCGAGAAGATAATTTTTGTTTCGAGTTACGGGTTATGAGTTAGAACGAAAGTTTTACTCATGGAAAACTTCCAGCAAGATACTCGCTAGTAACTAATACCTGAGATTACTAATAAACTACTTCTCCAGTTGGCTTTGCTCCAACATTGCTGGTGCAGTAGGAAAACGAACATCATAGCTGGCTTCTTTATTGCCAATCATTTCGTTTTTTCGGGTTGCTACTATCATCCAAGAAAATGATGTATTGCTTTTGCCATTGGCCAACTCCGTTACAGTGAACCCATTCTCCGATTTGTTGGTAACAAACACGCCGTTACAATCGCCTTCTAACTGAATAAACACTTTCAATGGGTGGTCTGCATCCACTAGAATGTTTTTAGCAAATATAGGGTCAATGATTATCATTGCTTGGCCATTCACCAATTTTCCCATGCCATAATCTTGAAACAAAACTTCCGGTGCTTCAGGACAGAACATGGTTACTTTATTGCCCGCTGCATCTTCAACAATGGTTGAGACTGCGCCATTGCCAATAATTTTGTAAGGAGTAAAAAGATTAGTAGTGGCATCAAAATTCCATCCTCCAACGTAGGCATAAGAGTTGTCGTTAATAAAATAACCACCAAAAGCAGTGTTGGAATTGTCTCTGGCAAAGCCAGCTGCACCAATACTAAAGCCTGTGGATGCGATGCCCGAGCCGTTGCTTAAATGCAATCCGGCCACATTGTTTCCTACCGAGCTAAAGCCCGTTCCGCGAGTGTGGTAGTTTTGAGAGCGAGCCGAAATGGTACTAGAGTTGCCACCCATTTCAATAGCACAAATTGGGCTAGTAACCGTGCCGAGTATAATTCTACCATTACTTAGAACACTTAACTTGCTTGTGCCATTTAGGTCAATCTGTAACGGATTGGTTCCAGCAGGCGCATTAATATGTAATCTAGCGGTTGGGATAATGGTGCCAAGACCTACTCTGTTGTTCGTTTCGTATAATATAGAGTTGCTTCCCGAAAAACCATCAGGGGTAAATTTCACTAAGTAACCTAAAGTACCATTTATGTTCGCGCTACCAGCTGGTCCGGTGGCACCAGTAGCTCCAGGAAGACCGTCGGCACCATTTACGCCATCAATACCATTCAAGCCTTGCGGACCCGTAGGGCCAGTGTCACCTTTAATACCTTGAGGACCTTGAGGGCCAGTGGCGCCGTCGGCACCTACTAAACCTTGAGGGCCATCAGCTCCGGTTGGACCTTGAACACCAGGCAAACCCTGCGGACCAACTGCACCAGTTGCTCCGGTGGGGCCTTGAAAACCTATAGCACCAGTAGCACCTGTCGGGCCTTGTGCACCAGGCAATCCATCAGCGCCATTTACACCTGGGTCGCCTTTAGGGCCTTGTGGGCCTGCTATACCTTGTGCACCAGTGGGGCCCTGCATAACCGGTAATACTACCGCTCCGCCACCATCGCTTAACCGGAGCGTGTCGCCAGCTAATGATATCGTTTGTGCACCGCCTACCAAACTTGATAAATCTACCGAATAGCCTCCACCAAGGGTTTGTAAGGTGAGCAATTTAGTGTTAGGGTCAAATACCACACCAGCTACACCTTTGTTGGCTATTGATGACAAATCAACTTGTCCACCGTTGGTTAGGTTAATGGTATTGGTTTGTTGATCAAAACTCAAGGCTTGTTCGTCGGTATTGTCCAAATATCCAGCTAGGCTAACAGCATTGCCGTCCGTAAGAGCCAATATATGATTGATGATGGCTAAGTTTTGGAAATAAGCCGAATCACTTTCAGAAACCCAACGAGCACCATCCCACTTCAAAATATGATTTTGATACGGATGTGCTTGAACGTCGGCAAGGTCGTTTAAATAATTGTTCGTTAAATCGTCCTTATCGGTATCCAATAATACATTATAGCTATTACCAGCATCTTCTATGGAGAGCTTTCCAGTTAACGGATCAAAATCGAAGCGGGTGATTAACTCGTTAGTGGCACTAGTATCTCCTAGATTGTTTGTTGAGTTTCCCGAATTTAAAGCATACAATGCATAAGGAACAGAGAGCATTTCACTCTTACCAATAGTTATGAAACCATGGTTGTCCCAATCCATTTCTATCCAAACCCACTTTGTTCCAGTAGCCCAAGGTATTAGATCAAAACTACCAACTTCAGCCAAACCTTGGCCAAGCACCAGATTTATTAACCCAAATTCGTTAGTTTTTAACTTGTGCGCTTCGCGATATACTACCACCCCATTTTCGCCGCCATCTATTATACTCAAACGAACAAATACATTGGTATTTGTCATTGGCTCACCAGAAGCGTCTCGAGCAACTGCTTGATACTTTACACCATGCGGAGCTTGCGCCAAAACGAAACTGGGCAGCATTAACAGGCACACGCACAATATAGTACCGATAAAAATATTTAAGCCTTGTTTACTCAATGGTGGTCTTTTTGCACTTTGTATACGCCTAAACTTTCACCTTCAAGGCTAATCTGCAGAAAATAAACGCCATTGGCTAAATTTTCCAGTGATAATTCCTTCTCGGGAGCAGCTGTACTTGGCAGCCATAAGTCGCTCTGCATCAATTGCCCAAGGGTATTGTACAGTGCTACTTCAACTGGCTTATCATACGGCCTACTAAGCCTTATACGGATGATACCGCTGGTTGGGTTTGGAAAAACCGTAAAAATTGGGGAAATATCTGCATTGGGTTGTAAAGTGCCTGTTGTACTCTTTTTCAAGAATGGTTGGTTAAAGCCTTGGGTAAAGGTAACTTCAAGTGTATTTTGCGCTTGTGTTTCAATAAAAGTCTCGCCCATGGTCCATGTTACACTGCCATGAGCATGCGTAACGAAACCTCCGGCCGTTGCCCATACTTCTGGGGCAAAGCTTTGTGCCACTGTGCATGGCACCATACCGATACAAAAGACAACTGCGAATAAAATTCTTACCATCAACATTTGTTATTGATAGGTAAATTAGCATCATTTAGTGAAAAAGTCAATACTATTTGAGGTGCTCAGTGTTATTGAACAAAACTACCTCAAACTTATCACCATACTGATGCAGCTTGTACAACGATAAGTTGGTATGCGGGAAATCGTCCATTTGGCTCAACGGAACATTGAGCATGGTGCACAATAGCGACCGTATAGCACGACCATGAGAACAAATAAGGATGGTTTTCTCGAAACTCGGGAGTATATTATCTAAAAATTTCCTCTGTCGCTGTTGCAACTCCAAGGGGCTCTCTCCACCTGCTATTTTTTCTTCTAGAAACCCTTCTTTCCATCGATTGGTAAGAAATTGATATTCTTCTGCCAATTTAGGGTCGCCGCCTTGCCCTTCATGCATTCCCCAATCTATCTCGTCTAGTTCGGCATGCTTAAGCAGGTTATGCCCAGCTTTGACAAATGGCTCCAGTGTTTGGTGTGTGCGGGTAAGCATTGATGCAAAAACATGATCAAATGGCTGGTGCTTATAGAAGTCATAAAAGGCCAATGCCTGTGCCTTCCCTTTTTCGTTAAGCTCCGAATTGACACCTCTACCTTGAACAATACCCTTGCGGTTATAGTCCGTTTCGCCGTGCCTTACCAGGTATATTTCTTTGTCAGCTAGTTTACCCATAAATTTGGATAAAGATAACAAATCCGAACGTCGTGTGAGCAATTCATTACCTTCCAAAATACTTAAACTGTTACGTGAGTATAATGGTCATAATTCAATAGTTTTCTACCGATTACCTAATCAAACAAAGGTTAATTGCTTAATTGGCGAGGCAAAAAAAGTAAACTCCATTGGTGAGGTTTTGAATGAAACTGGATTTGCCTTTTTGCCCGCATCTAATAGCAAAGGCTGCACTCCTTACTTCATTGTTGCGGAAATGGAAAATGTTTTGGAGGATTTTGAAACATTAGATGTACCCAATATTGCTTGGGCAGCAAATAGCAAAGCGCCGGTAATTACATCTCATTCGCATTATTTGCAGCAAGCAAAAAGCATGATTGATGAAATGAAGGCCCATAAACTTGAGAAAGCCATTCTTTCGCGAATTAAAAAATACGAGACGCTCCATTTTAACCCTTTGCAGACTTTTAAAAAACTATGTGCTAAATACCCTTCCGTAATGGTTTATTGGGTCACTATTCCGGATGAGGGAACTTGGCTTGGTGCTACACCCGAAACACTTATAAAAGTTGACAATGGTATTGCACAAACCGAAGCATTGGCTGGAACGCAGGCTGATAATGGAATGCCGTTAGAAAAGGTTGAATGGGGAATAAAGGAACAAGAGGAACAACAAATTGTTGCTGACAATATAAGATTGCTAATTGGCGGTTACTTCCCTGATGCTGTATTGGAAACAGAAGGCCCAATAACCTTTTATACTGGGGTTTTGTTGCATTTAATAACGCGATTTAAATGGCATACGCAATTGAACACTCCTGCCATTGAATCATTTATAAAAGCGCTGCACCCGACCCCTGCAATTGTTGGACAGCCGCGGCAAGCAGCATTAAAACTGATAAGTAACCTAGAAACTCACGATCGTGCATACTATACAGGGCTGCTTGGGCCTATAAACCCAAATGAAGTGACTCATTTATTTGTAAACTTAAGGTGCATGCAAGCTTTTGATGGGTTTGTTGCACTTTATTTGGGTGGTGGCCTTACCGGCAATAGCGACCCAGATGCCGAGTGGTTGGAAACCGAACTAAAAGCAAAAACTTTGCTCAGTGTTTTATAACCATCATAACATACAAGGCCCCTTCCAGTATAGGAAGAGGCCTTGTATGCTCTTAACCAAAAATGCTCTCTTACCTTTATCTGCTGCAGCTCATTAAGCTCTAGCAATTATTATCTTTTACTTCATTAGGGTAACGTTACCTTGGCGCGTTACTGATAGTCCATTGGTACACACGGCTTCGAAATAGTACACAAAAACACCTGGATCTAATAGTTTACCGTTGTAAATACCGTTCCAACCTTCGCCGATGTCGTTACTTTCGTAAACCAAGTTGCCCCACCTGTCAAAGACCCTGAATATTTTCAATCCGTTATCGGTTAGTCCTCGCACACGCAGCACATCGTTGTTACCATCGCGGTTAGGTGTAAAGGTGTTAGGTACAAATATGTCATCGCCACAGCGACCAATAACATTTATTGTTACAGTGCTTTCATCTTGGCAACCCTTTTCGTCGGTTATCAATAAGCTGTAATTTTCAGTTTGGCTTGCTACCAGCGATGGCCTCTCGCAATCGCTGCAGCTAAGGTTGTAGCTCGGTGTCCAACTATAAGTATTGGCGCTGCCCACTAATACTGGAATGTTTAGTGACATTGGGGTGCCTTCAACCACATTGCGAGCCTCCACTTCGGCCAACACCGGTAGTGGATTTACAACCACAGTTACGTTTTGTGTATCGGGTATACATGAACCGCTGTAAGCTATTAAAGTGTAAGTACGAGTGGTATCAGGTGTCAAAATGGGATTAGGCGTATTTTGCTCGTTGAAATAGTTAATCGGATTCCAAACATAGCTTACTCCTTGATTGCCAGCTTGAACAATATCGGTGTTTAGTTGTACGCTTTCGCCAAAACAAAGCTCTCCAATAGCATCCAAACTGACCATCACTTTGTCGATAACCGTTACGGCAACATTGTCGCTTGCAGTGCAGCCTTGGTCAGTAACTACAGTTATAGTATAAGTAGTTGTAGCCTTAGGTGTTAGTGTAGGGCTCAATGATGATGAATCATTCAAGTACAATGCTGGCGACCACTCAACCCTAGCGGCCAAGCTTTCGCTACTCGCCAATACTATGTTATCGCCTACACAAAGGGTTACATCATCAATAGTTGACACTGATGGAATATCATGCACATTTACAGTATGCGTTGTGCTGTCCACACAACCAAATGCTGTAGTTACAACAACCTTATAAATAGCGCTGCTATCAGGCTGCAACGATGGGTTTGCACAGTCGTCGCAGGTAAGTTCAGTTGCAGGGGACCAGCTATAAGTAGCCCCACCAGATGCTACCAATTCAATGGTTTCGCCACGGCAAATATCGGTTCTGCCAACCACAGCTGCCACTGGCAGCGGATTTACATTAACCAGCACAGTATCTTCAACGGTACAGTTGTATTGGTTTGTAACTGCTACTGAGTAAGTGGTGGTAATGTTTGGCGTTGCTGTAACTATAGCGCAAGTGTCGCAATCAAGCATGGCGGCTGGGCCCCAAACTTGAGTAGTACCTCCAATCGACTCTAAAGTAATACTCTCGCCAAAACAGATACTTTCAACACTAGACATTACGCCAGTTGGGTAAGGGTTTACCGTTACGGTTACGTCCTGAACATTGGTACACTTAAACTGATTGGTAATTGTTACCTGATAAGTGGTAGTAGCCAACGGAGTAGCTATAACCAAGGCACAGGAGTCGCAGTTTAAGGTTACCACTGGCGACCATTCATATTTAGTTCCACCTCCAGCTTCAAGTTCAACGCTTTCGCCTACACATATGGCCAAATCTTCTGTAATACTTCCTTTTGGCAACGGATTTACAACCACAGAAACAGTATCTCTGCTCTGGCATCCATTGCTATCGGTACCTAATACTACATAATCTATATCAAGTCCTGGACCAGCCAAAGGGTTGGCAACAGAAGTGCTGCTTAAGCCAGCGCTTGGGCTCCACTGATAAGATACGGCACCACTTGCAAGCAGCCCAACGCTATCGTTGAAACATACAAAGGTATCGTTGCCAGCGCTAACAAATGGAAGGGCATGCACAGGCAATACTTTAGTAGCC
>CAIOSU010000324.1 GCA_903861055.1 uncultured bacterium | reverse complement strand
AGCAAGTTACGACCTGGTGTTGGGTGGAAACTAATGGTGCCTTCTGCATCGGCTATTAACTTACCTACTTCCGGGAAAATAATCAAACCGCTTTGCTCTAAGCGCCTCTTACAGACTTTTACAAAGTTTAGTACCCCTTCCTCGGCCTCATCATAGGTTATTCGCTCAACTAATGATATGTGGTGAATCAGCAGACCATCGTTTCGTTGCAATTGGCCATTAAAGCTGATGCGTTTTCCAGGTGGGTTAACGGTTTTGGTTATGGTTTGTACCTCGGCGCGCATGGCAGTGCCGATAAAACCACCTAAGCCTGGTATTACTACACAGTCATGTTCCAGCAAAAGGTCCTTAATATAACGATTGATTTCCACAGGAGGTAAAGTCAAAGTTAACCGGCCAGAATTGCACCGTAGCTATGCAATTTACAATAAAAAGAGAAAAGCAGCAAGGATGTTAATTGGGTAGTTTGGTAAATTGAAAATGCTCTGGCTACGATGTGGTTACCCAAATTATCCTTATTCGTTGAGCGTGAACACGGTAACCTAAAGATGGTGTCTAATCAATTTTCAAATTTTCAAATTGGCCAATTTTAAAATTGCTTAATTGTACGTAAATATAACCCCTGCCATACAGTTAAAGCCGTAAGTAGGGTAAAGGTAGTACTGTTGGTATTTGAAATTGGCGACATTGTTTAAGTTGGCAAAAAACGAGAACGATTTGCTGAACTTGTAGGTTGCGCCTAAGTTTACATCTACAGTGCCTTTAAGCTTCATTGCAGTGCCATCAGCTAGTTTGGTATATACACCATCAATGGTGTATATTTTAGCGTTCATAAACAACTTGTCGCCTATTTTTAAGCGGGTGGTGAAACTTGCATACCAGCGGGGCATATGCCAAGCATATTGTTCAACTTCTACTTCGTACATATTGTACTCGCCAAACAAGGTAAAATCTAAGTTACTGTTTACACGATAAGAAAACTCTGCCATTGGCTTTAGAATGTTCAGCCTTCCGCGTGCATACAGTACATTAAACTTACTGGGGTCGTCGGGGTTGTTTACATACAGCGGGGCGCGGCGTAGCACTATTTGGCGAACACTTCCGTCATAGCTAAACTTACCCGCGGTTCCTTTAAAACCAGCAATCAATCGTTCTTCATAGCGCGTGTGTTTCAACTCAAAACTTTCAGGCATTATCCAAGGGTTAGCGCCAGCTAACTCGCGATAGCCCAAACGTCGCAACTCCATTTTCCAGCCATTGTACATTACCAAATACTCCTTAAACAAAGGTCTTTCGAAGCCCAATTGAGGCAATAAGTGGAAAGTTTTGTCCTCGTAGGCAAAACCTACCCCACCGGTAATTTTCCAAGTAAGATCGTTGTACTCATAAAAAGGACGCAGCATAAACAAGTTTCGGCTGCTCGTTATGGTGTTACTTTTAAAGCTGACATAGTCCTCATCAATGCGCAAGGCCACAAAGTGCTTTTCCTTGAAGCTCTTTTGCAATTTGGCCGAGGCTGAAATGCCGAATTCTTTTTGCCCGAATTTGTCACTGAAATTGTAAAAGTTGAGGATGGTGCTATGATCAAAATGAGATTTATTGATT
>CAIOSU010000323.1 GCA_903861055.1 uncultured bacterium | reverse complement strand
GTTGATGGGCGTATAGTTGCCGCCGCACAAGAAGAACGCTTTACGCGGAAAAAGCATGATGCCGGTTTCCCTGTAAATGCGGTAAAATATTGTTTGCACGAAAGTGGTCTAACCCTTTCAGCAATTGACCATGTGGTATTTTACGACAAGCCGTTCCTAAAATTCGAGCGCTTATTGGAGACCTATTACGGCTCGGCACCCAAAGGCTTGATTTCGTTTGTCAATTCCATGCCCATATGGTTGAAGGAAAAGCTATTCTTGAAGCAAGAACTGATAGATGCACTGCAGGCAATAGAACCAGTAAAAGATATAGGCAAACGTCTTTTGTTTCCGGAGCACCACCTGTCGCATGCTGCAAGTGCCTACTACCCTTCTCCTTATAACGAAGCCGCAATACTTACCATTGATGGGGTTGGCGAGTGGGCAACACTTTCCATTTGCCACGGCAAGGGAAAAGATATTGAAGTGCTCAAAGAACTTCGCTTTCCGCATTCGGTGGGGTTGCTGTATTCCGCATTTACCTATTTTTTGGGTTTTAGGGTCAACTCTGGTGAGTATAAGCTAATGGGGCTGGCACCCTATGGCAACCCCGACGACCCACAGGTGGCGCATTTCAAAGAGCTAATTTATAAGCATTTAATTACTGCTGCACCCGATGGTTCCATACACATGCACCAAGAGTACTTTACTTACGCCACTGGCCTAAGAATGGTACCCGATAAAAAATGGGCTCGTTTATTCGGCTTTCCGCGCAAAGAGCCTACCGATGAGCTGCAACTGCACCACTGCAACCTTGGCCTAGCCATACAGCAAGTAACCGAAGAGCTGGTGTTGCGCATTGCACACACTGCCAAGCAGTTAACGGGCAGCAACAACCTTTGCTATGCGGGTGGTGTGGCCCTCAATTGCGTAGCCAATGGAAAAATGCAAAGCGCAGGCATTTTTGACAACGTTTATATACAACCTGCCGCTGGCGATGCCGGCGGTGCGCTAGGCGCTGCATTGGCCGCATACTATATATACAAAGAGCAAGAGCGAACGGTGCCCAGTGGCCTTGATGGCATGCAAGGCTCTTACCTTGGGCCAAATATACCCGAAACCGATATTGCCCATTTGCAACCAACCTACAAGGCAGTTGCCGAGCATTTGGACGCCGAAGCCCTCAACAAAAAAGTTGCCCAACTATTGGCCGATGGAAATGTAGTGGGCTGGGTACAAGGCAGAATGGAGTTTGGGCCAAGGGCATTGGGTGCCCGCAGCATATTGGGCGACCCCCGCAATGCCGAAATGCAAAAGAAACTCAACCTAAAAATTAAGTATCGCGAGTCGTTTAGGCCCTTTGCACCAGCCGTGCTTGCCGAAGATGTGGCCGATTATTTCGACTATAAAGGCATATCGCCGTACATGTTGTTAGTGCACCCTGTAAAAGAAAGGAGGCGGCTGCCGTTGCCCGAAAACTACAGCCAACTGCCGCTTAGGGAAAAATTATATCACCTTCGCTCCGACTTGCCTAGCATAACGCACATCGATTTTTCGGCGCGCATACAAACCGTGCATCGCGAAACCAATCCGGCCTTTTACGATTTGTTGAAGGCCTTTAAAACTTTAACGGGCAGCGGCGTGTTGGTAAACACAAGCTTTAATGTTAGAGGCGAGCCCATCGTTTGCACCGCCGAAGATGCTTACCGTTGTTTTATGCGCACCGACATGGATTTTTTAGTGATAAATAATTACCTGTTTACCAAAACCAACCAACCCGCTTGGCAAGAAAAAGACAACTGGAAAGAGGAATTTGTACTTGATTGAGCACTGTAACCCTAATCACTATTTAAAGCAACTGCTATTATTTTGCACAACCACAAAATGCACCTCAATATCAAAATGTTGTGTAAACATATGCCTCAAACTTACTTAACTTTGTTACAAACTAAACTCCGCACATTGAAAGCCCATTTTGCCCTCCTCTTATTAGTATTTAGCAGCTTTTCGGCCATTGCCCAGCGAAATATGACTTTTTTAGGTAACCTGGATTATACACCAGACCTGAGCGATGTTTGGGGCTATGTGGATGGCAACGGTCGCGAATATGCACTTATAGGCCTCGCCAATGCAGTATCCATTGTAGATGTTACCAACCCTACCAATCCTGTGGAGTTGCACAATATACCAGGTGCCACCACCATTTGGCGCGATATGAAAACATACGGTACTTATGCATACGCGACCAACGAAGGCGGCAATGGTTTATTGATAATCGACCTTGCGGGTTTGCCCAACACCATAAACTCGGTAAACCGTTCACCCAATGGCTTAACCACTGCACACAACGTTTTTATCGATGAGAACGGTATAGCCTACATATTAGGCGGCAATGGCAACAACCAAGGTGCTTTGATGCTTGACCTAAACGTTGACCCATGGAACCCGCCAGTGGTGGGAAACTACTCCACCAGATACGTACACGATGCCTTTGTTAGAAACGATACCTTATGGACGGCTGAAATTAATGATGGAATCTTTTCGGTAATAGACATATCCGATAAAAGCAACCCAGTAGTAATGGCTACCCAAGCAACTACTGGCGTTACTACGCACAACCTTTGGTTGAGCGATGATGGAAACTATCTGTTTACTACCGATGAAGTATCGGACGCAAATATTGATGCATACGATGTAAGCAACTTGGCCAACATACAACGACTAGGGGTTTTTCAATCGAGCCCTGGGCAAAACGTAATACCACACAATGTGTTTTTAACAGGCGAATTTGGTATGATTGCCTATTACCGCGATGGAGTGGTTATTTTTGATGCCACCCAACCGGGCAATATGATTGAAGTGGGCAACTATGATACCTCGCCGTTTTCGGGCGATGGTTTTAATGGCGCTTGGGGCGTTTATCCTTATCTACCATCGGGCAATATATTGGCAGCCGATATTGAGGAAGGCCTCTTTGTTTTGGGCGCCACCTATGTAAAAGGTTGCTACTTAACTGGCCTAGTTACCGATAGTGTTACCAATGGGGCAATAAGCGCAGCCACCGTAACCATACAGCAAACCAATACCTTGCGCACTTCTTCGGGTAGTGGCAGGTATAATAGCGGTGTTGCCGATAGTGGCTTGTATACCATCACCTTTACCAAAGCCGGTTATATAACCAAGGTAGTAAACAATGTATTATTGCGCAACGGCATTACCACTACTTTAAATGCCAAATTAGTGCCGCAAACCACCATCCCAACTTTTACCGGAACTGTGGTTGATAGTGTTACCAATACGCCTATACCCAATGCTTTGGTGCGTTTCGAAAATGCGAACGGCACTATTTATACTGCAACCGCCAATGCACAGGGCAACTTCTCCATCAATAACTTTACCACAGGATATTACAATGCCTACGCTGGCAAGTGGGGCCATGTTACCTCAGGCAAAACCGTATTGATTGCAGGCAACACCTTCGATTTTAGATTGAAACAAGGTTGGTACGACGATTTCTTATTCAGTTTTGGTTGGACCACCAACGGCACCGCAACTAGTGGCACTTGGACCAGGGCCATACCTAATGGCACTAGCATTAACGGCACACCATCAAACCCTAGCTTAGATGCCAATAACGATTTTGGCAGCTTTGCATGTGTTACTGGAAACGACCCAGACCCCAATTCGGGCACCGATGACGTTGATGGAGGAATTACGCGCTTGGTTTCGCCAGTTTTCAATGTTGCATCTTTTAACGATGCCTACTTAAGCTACTTCCATTGGTTTGTAAACGATGGTGGCTCAAGTGCGCCAAACGACTACTATTCCGTGAGGATAACAAACGGTACCGATACCGTGCTGCTTGAAAACCTAACGGCCACCTCAAACGGCTGGATAGGCAAACTGTTTAGGATTCAAGATTACCTAACGCCCTCGGCCACTATGAAAATAATAGTGGAAACGGCCGACCTAACCCCAGGACACATTGTAGAAGGTGGCCTCGACTTTTTTCAAGCATTCGATTCCATTGTACCGCTGTTGGGGCCATCGGCAAATTTTACAAGCAATGCTCAAACTGTATGCCCGGGCAATATTGTTACGTTCACTGATTTATCTGCTGACGACCCTGCAGCTTGGTCTTGGAGTTTTCCAGGTGCTATTCCGTCGAGCGCTACTTTGCAGAACCCACAGGTTACTTATCTCAACCCCGGCGTGTATGATGCAACCCTAATTGTAAGCAATGGCATAGGTGCCGACACCTTGATATTTACCGATTACATAACGGTGCTCGAAGCCCCTGCTGCCACTTATACTGCTGTTTCACCTACTTGCGCCGATGGTGTTGATGGTAGCGCAACTATTGCGGTTACAGGCAACTTTGCTCCTTTTACCGCTTTATGGAGCAATGGTGCCAACACACTTACTGCAAATGACTTGAGCGCCGGAAGCTATACTGCAACCGTAACTGATAACAATGGCTGCACCGCCGAAATATTGGTAGACATAGTGAACCCTGCACCGGTAAACGTGCAAGTTACCACTACCCCAATTACAACCGCCACTGCCACTAATGGCACTGCTACCGTAAATGCGAACAATGGCAATGCCCCATACACTTACCTATGGAGCAACGGCGAAACCACCCAAACCGCCACTGGTTTTGCGCTTGGGCAGCATTTTGTAACCGTTACCGATGCCAACGGATGCAGCAGCAGCGCTTCCTTTATTATTGATTTGGGCAGCAGCGTGGGCAATGTCCTATTGTCGCAAATTAAACAATACCCCAACCCTTTTTCGGGAGGATTTACGATTGAGGTTCCGGTGGTAAGCAACCCCAGCACCAATATTCGTATCTTTCATGTAACAGGGCAGTTGCTCGAAAGCTATAATGGCACTGCTCCATTTAGCCTATCCATTGGCAAGTCATTGCCTACGGGTATTTTTATTGTCGAAGTAGTGCAGGGCCAAGAGAAAGCTGTATTGCGCATCATCAAAACAAACGATTGATTAATTGCTATTTATGAAACATATCTTAAGCTTTTTGCTTGTCGCTACTATTGTTGCATCTAGCTTTGCACAAACCAATCTATCACTTAATGCCTTGGTGCAATTCAATGACGAGGCAAATGATATTTGGGGATATGTGGACACCCTCGGCAATGAATATGCGTTAGTTGGGTTAAGAAACAGCACCGAGATAGTAGATGTAACCGACCCCGACAATCCAGTAAAACTGCACAGCGTTGTAGGTCCACAATCTACATGGCGCAGTTTAAGAACTTGGAGCCACTATGCTTATATTACCAACGAAACCAGTAATGGGCTACTGATTATTGATTTGGCCTATTTGCCCGATTCGATAGTAACCAAGGAGGTAAATTTTAATGCAGAGCTAGCTACCGCCCACACCATTTTTATCGATGAGGTAGGTTTTGCCTATTTGTTTGGCTTTAACGATTCTATCCGTTCCATTCCAACCGATAAAAGAGGAGCATATATTGTTGATTTGCGCAACGACCCTTGGAACCCCACCTACGCAGGCCGATACGAAGGAGCCTATGTGCACGATGGCTATGCACGAGGCGATACATTGTGGGCAGCCCAAATTTATGCTGGCAATTTTGCGGTAGTAGATGTTAGCGTAAAAGGAAGCCTTACCGTGCTTGCCAATCAAGAAACACCAAGTAGGTTTACCCACAACAGCTGGCTTACCAATGATGGCAATTATTTGGTAAACAGCGATGAAGTATCGGGTGGTTATTTGTCTTTTTATGATGTAAGCGATTTGGATAACATTTCAGAAACCGACCGTTATCAGGCATATCCAGGGTCGGGGGTTATTCCGCATAACGCATATTTTGTTGGGGATTTTGTAGTTGCATCCTATTATAAGGTAGGTGTGGTGATAGTGGACGCTACCAAAAAGAATAATGTAATTGAAATTGGGCAG
>CAIOSU010000322.1 GCA_903861055.1 uncultured bacterium | reverse complement strand
TACTCCTCAATTTGCGATTTCTTTTTACCCTCGGCCGGCTCGTTTATCGGGAACTTGATTCGGCCATTACCATTACTCATTACCTTACTCATCAAAGCAGTATAATCAGTGCTTATATCCTTGTCGTCAAAACTGATGAGTTGTGCGAAGCCCATAACCTCTTTATAGAAGTTAATCCAAGTGTTCATTTCGTTCCAACCCACGTTGCCCACCATGTGGTCAATATATTTCAAGCCAACTACTGGTGCGCTATATGGGGCATTCCAAACTTTGTAGTCAGGCATGAAGGTGCCATTGTAGTCCTTCCGTTCTACAAATAGGTGCACCGTGTCGCCATAAGTATGTATACCGCTACGCACCACCTTACCGTGTTCGTCGCTCTCTTCGCGAGGCTCCATAAAAGGCTTTGCGCCACGCTTTACCGTCTCTTCAAACGACAGGCGGGCATCATCAACCCACAGGGCCACTACCTTTACCCCGTCTCCATGCTGTTGCACGTGCCTGCTTATCTCGCTATCGGCCACCAGACTTGTAGTTAGCACTATTCGTATCTTATCTTGCTGCAATACATACGATGCACGGTCTTTTACACCCGTCTCTAACCCAGCATAAGCCAAGGGTTGAAAACCGAATGCATTGATATAGTAGTATGCCGATTGCTTGGCATTACCTACATAAAACTCAACATAATCGGTACCGTTCAAGGGCAAAAAGTCTTCGGCGGTTGGGTTTATTTTAGGGGCGTTGATGGCAGATGTACTGTACATAGTATAGCGGATTTAATCGTTAAAGGCATTCAATTACATAACTCGAAGCTACGAAATACGATTCCCGATTGCAAATGGGTGCGTGGTTATTGGTTTATTGGTTATTGGTTTATTGGCAAAACCTTTATCACGAGGACTAGTACTAGCAAAACACATCAAAAACATTGTACTTTGTACATCGTACATTGTACATTTGAAGCATTGATACACGACAAATTCCAAATCGGTGATACCATGACTTACCAAAAGGTGGTGAGCGAGGCCGACGTGGCGGCATTTGAAAGTGGAAAAGTACACCCAGTATATGCTACCTTTGCATTGGCTAGAGATGCAGAGTGGGCTTGCCGCTTATTTGTGCTGGAAATGAAGGAGGCTGATGAGGAAGGGATAGGCACTTTTGTAAACGTGGAGCATATTAGCCCGGCATTGGTAGGCCAAACGGTAACGTTTGTAGCTACCATAAAGGAACTAAAAGGCAATAGCATTGTTTGCACTTACACTGCTAGCATAGGGTCTAGGCTGGTGGCAAAGGGCCAGCAAGGTCAAAAAATTTTAAAGCTAGAACGGCTGCAACAACTATTTGGCAGCTTGAAGGATGAATAAACTATGTCGCAACAGAATGTAAATATCAGTAACCGCCGTGCTTATTTCGATTTCGAGATATTGGATAAGCTAACGGCTGGTATTATGCTCACGGGCACCGAAATTAAATCGATTCGCGAGGGGAAAGCCAATATTAATGAGGCATTTTGCATTGTTACCAAAGACGATGAGCTATTTATTCGCAATATGCACATTACCGAGTATAGCCGTGGCAGCTACTACAACCACGAGCCCTTGCGCCCGCGAAAACTGTTGCTTAACAAAAAAGAAATTGTCCGTTGGGGCTCGAAAATAAAAGAGAAAGGTCTTACGCTTGTGCCATTAAAGGTTTTTTTGAGCGATAGAGGCTTCGTTAAAATAGAAATCGGCCTAGCTAAAGGCAAAAAAACCCACGACAAACGCGACAGTATAAAAGCTAAGGACAGTAAGCGTGAGATTGAAAGGGTGATGAAACGGTATTGATTGATTTACGATCTCAGATTTACGAAGTACGATTGCATTCGAACTCGTTCGCAAATCGTACCTCGTACGTCAACAATTCAAAATTTGGCCTTATTCTTGTATCTTTCGGTATCGATATAAATCTACCACTATGTTAAAGCAATTACGACTAGCTGTTTTGGGAACGGCTTTATTACTTGGACCGCTTTTTGTTTTCACCTCTTGCGATGAATTGCCTTTTGACCTGCCAGTTAGCGAATCGGAAATAGCAGAAGGGTTGCGCGAAGCGTTGAGGGTGTCATCTGATACTTCGGTAAACCAAGCCAGCCAGCAAGATGGATACTATGGCAACTTGGCCATCCGTATTTTGCTGCCACCCGAAGTGGCCACTGCTCAAAGTTACATTAACCGCATACCGGGCGGTTTGGGGACTACCCTTACCAATGAGTTGATGCTAAAACTCAACCGCGCTGCCGAAGATGCCGCTACCAAGGCTACGCCAATATTGATTGATGCTATTACGAACATAACTATAACTGATGCCTTGAGCATTTTGAATGGTAGCGATTCGGCAGCTACCATCTATTTGCGCAATAGCACTTATACCTCGCTTAAAACAGCGTTCAGACCCGATATCGAAACCTCATTGCAAACAGTAGGTGCACAACAGGCCTATAGCACCCTTACCAGTAACTACAACACTTACGTGGTGCCTATTCCGTTTCTTAATGCTCCGTCCATCAATACCGACTTGGCCGATTACACTACCGGCAAAGCACTGGATGGTTTGTTCCACTATGTAAAGTTGGAGGAGCAAAAAATAAGAAGGGACCCTTTGCATAGGGTTAGCGACTTATTGAAACGCGTATTCGGCCAGAACGACTAAAAATCCACATTCCATGTTGCGTATCGGCGTATCGGCTTGTTTTATGTACCCTGACCCAAACCGGTTGGTTTTTGGGCACAAAACCTTAACGTATATTGAGAAAGATATGTCGCGCTTCCTATCTAGGCCCGATGTGCAAGCCATCATGATACCCGACCTTGAAGGCGATACTATGGCCGCATTTTTGGAAGGCATGGATGCGCTAGTGCTGCAAGGCGGCGCCGATTTGGCCCCTGAAAGCTATGGCGAAGAACCAATTGAAGATGGGCGCTGGCGTGGCGACAGCTACCGCGACGAATACGAGTTTACCCTGATTGACTATTTCATGAAACGAGGCAAGCCCATACTAGGCATTTGCCGGGGTTTCCAAGTACTTAATGTATACTTTGGTGGCACCTTGTACCAAGATATTGCAACCCAACGCCCCAATAGCATTAAGCACCGCGACGCTGCCCAATACGACCAAATAAGCCACGATATTGAGTTTATGCCCGATGGGCTGATGCAGGAGATATATGGCCAAGGCGCGAGCCGAAGGGTAAACTCCATACACCACCAAGGGGTAAAAGACATTGGTAAAGACCTACAAATACTAGCCAAGTGCAAAGAAGATGGTATGATTGAAGCCTTTACTTGGACGGGTGCCGAACCTGGCAAAGTAATGGGCGTGCAATGGCATCCTGAATTTGCATACAACTTTAAACCCGGCGGCCTGCTAGAAGCACCTAAGCTTTACGACCACTTTTTGGCTATCTGCAGGAAGGTACAAGGCTAAGTTGCAGGTTTCGGGTTATTCTCGCAATTTAATTCTTAGCTTAAACCTAGTTCAATTCTCCGAGCTACACCTCCCTAACCCTTCCTTCGATCTCGTTTGAAACGAGACTCAGGACAGGCTCTTTTTATGAGGGAAGCATTTCAAATCAATCCTTTACCCATCATAATATTGGCTGCTTCAGCAATTTTGAATTTTAAATTTTGAATTTTAAATTCATTGCAATTTCTCATTCTCCTTGTGCCGCGTGGCATCGCGGTTAGTTTTCTTTTCAAGGTTGCGCTTCAGGGCTTCTGTAAGGTCTACCCCGGTTTGATTAGCTAGGCATATAACCACAAACATTACATCGGCCAGCTCATCAGCAAGCACTTTATCTTTATCACTGGCCTTAAACGATTGCTCACCATACTGCCTAGCTATAATACGCGCAACCTCCCCTACTTCTTCGGTAAGCATGGCCATATTGGTTAGTTCGTTAAAGTAGCGCACACCTGTGGTGTTAATCCATTGGTCAACGGTCTTTTGGGCTTCTTCTATGGTCATGGGATCTATTCTTTATTCCTACTATCAATTACAATGGTTACTGGGCCATCATTAATCAACGCTACCTTCATATCGGCACCGAATAAGCCACTGCCAACTGGCTTGCCCAATGCGGCCTCTAGGAGCGCCAAAAATGATTCATAAAGGGGAATAGCGATTTCGGGCCGAGCGGCTTGTATAAACTATGGTCGGTTGCCCTTTTTAGTGCTGGCATGCAACGTAAATTGGCTTACTACAAGCAGCTCGCCGCCTACATCCTGCACCGATAGGTTCATCAATCCTTGCTCGTCACCGAAAATGCGCAGTTGGGTAATTTTCTTCACCATCCAGTCTAGGTCCTCGGATACATCGATAGCCTCAAAGCCAGCAAGCACTAGCAAACCCTGCCCAATGGCAGATTTAACGTTGCCATCAATAGTTACCGATGCCTCCGATACTCGTTGGATGATTACACGCACCTATTCAAATATGAGATGACAAATAAGAAATACAAAAAGTAAATGGGTACTGATAGACAACAACATCCTACGATGTTTCTTATCTCTCATTTCCCATTTCTCATCTAACTAGATTCGCTTGGTTTTCTTCTTCACAGGTTTGAAGAGATACGATAGCACGACTTCATGCGTACTGCCTGTAAAGGAACGCACACTGTTCAGTTGTTGGTCGTAGGCATATCCTATCTGTATTTTGTCGCCGATAACAAAACCAGCATCGGCCAGCAGGGTCATAGAACTACGGAAACCCGTGCCTACCCAGAACAAATTCTTATATCGCAACCTCAAGTATCCATCCACTTGAAACGGTGCACCCTTAACGGTTCTGAACCATGCCATAGGCTCAAGCGTAAGTTTAGGCTGGTAGTCTTTGCCCAAGGGTATTTTACCACCCAACACTATATAGTGGTGCATTTCGCGCTTAAGGTTCGATATGGTGCCACCTTCGCTAAAGTTTACATTCAGGGGTATTAGGCTGGGTGCAGAATAGCCCAAGTAAAACTTGTCGTAGTAGTAGTATATGCCCATACCAGCATTTGGCGTAAACCTAGTGTTGTTGCTAGAGTTTATCAATGCATCGTTGGGCTGGTCGAGCAACAACTCGCTTGAATTAAGCCTGTACTGGCTTACCGAGAAACTCAAACCAACGGCTATATGACTCTTGCGCAAAAACTTGGCCCAACTGAATGGATTGATTTTACGAAAATCGATATGGTACGAAACCGCACCCGTGAGGCCCGTGTACGATGTAGGGCCCGTTTTATCGTTTACCACGTGCCCACCTACCCCAAGGTTGTATTTCGGTATCGGGGTGCGATATGATGCGCTCATAGTTTGTGGCGCACCTTCAATTTTGGTCCACTGGTAACGATACGAAGCGTTTACACTACCCCTATCTTCTGAACCTGCAATAGCAGGGTTGATAATAAAGTTATGCTCGCGGTATAAGGTATACAACGGCAATTGTTGTGCAAATGCTGGTAAGGCCAACAATATGGTTATCAATATTAGGAAATTCCTTTTCATGGCAGCCATTATTTAATAATAGTGATAGGTCCGGTTACACTCTCACTTATGTTATCCAATTTTATTATGTAGTAATAGGTGCCAGCAGGCAACGGATTACCATTATTTGTTCCGTCCCAATCGTTTTGATAAGGGCTGGCACTAAACACCACATCTCCCCAACGGTTCAAGATAATTACTTCATTTTCTGGGAAGGTAACCAACTCACGAATCAACCACACATCGTTCGAGCCATCACCGTTAGGGGTTATAGCATTCGGTATAAAGATATTGGTCTCGTCTTTTACCACTATGGTTACAAATGCCGTGTCTTGGCAACCCGTGAAATTGTCGGTAACCCATACCAAGTAAGTAGTGGTGCGGGTAGGTGTTGCTATTGGGTTAGTGCAATCATAACAATCCAATCCAGGGAAATCTAGCCATTCATAGTAAACACTATCGATAGGGCTTACCAAACTTACCTCTATTGGCACTGCTTGTCCAGCATAGATGGTTTGCGGCACATCTGGTATTACACTAATCGAAGGACCATCAATTTCAACAACGCTCAGGGTAAGCGAGGTATCGCAGCCATTGGCATCGGTAACCGTTACCGAGTAGCTGCCCTCAATCAAGCCGGTAGCAACATTGGTTACCAAGCTGGTATCGTGGCTCCAAGTAAACACGTAAGGCGCTACGCCGCTGCTTACTTGAATAGATGCTACGCCATCCTCATTGCCGCAATAGCTATCCTTAACTACCACACTATCAACTACTGGCTTGTCAATTGCTGGTACGAAGATGTCAATTACAGTGTCGCAAGTAGCAGCATCGGTAATAGTAACGGTATAAGTAGCTGATGCAAGTCCACCTGCTATTGGGCTGCTCAACGAAGCATCATGCGACCAGTCATAATCCAAGCCCGGATCGGTGGTGTTAACGGCCAGTATAATTGCGCCATTTGGCTGATTACATAGGGTTGAAGTGATGTCAATGTTCACTACTTGTGGGCCACTGCGCTCAAACACTTCAATGGTGCTAATTTTAGAACAACCGTTGGCATCAGTAACCGTTACCGTATAAACACCAGCATCAATGTTCGCGTTGGTGTTGCTGGTAGCAGCCGTAGCCAAGGTATTAGGACCATTACTCCACTCATAATCATAAGGACCAGTGCCGCCAGTCAGCCTAACGGTAACTTGACCACGACCATTGCCGTTGCAATATGCACTGCTATCCACCACAGTGGTTAACAACAACTCACCGGGTTGGTTCACACTTACCAAATCAATAGCTCGGCAGCCGTTTGCATCGGTTACCGTTACCACATAATTACCTGGGCAAAGGCTGCTCAAGGTATCGGTGGTATTGGTAGTGTTGGCCCACTGATAAACGTAACCTGTAGTTCCGCCCGTGGCAGTTACCCAAGCTTTACCGTCGCATGCGCTAAAGCACGTTACGTCGCTACTATCCATCACAATAGATAGTGCGGTTGCTGGTTGCGTAACTGTAATGGAGTTGGTTATAGTACAACCATTTACATCGGTAACGGTTACGCTCACCGAGCCGGCGGTTAGGTTCAAGGTAGTATCGCCAGCTCCAAAAGGCAAACCTCTAGACCATGAATAGCTATAACCGCCTGGTGTTGAGGTACCGCCGATAGCCGTTACCCAAGCACGACCGCTATTACCACCGAAACAAAGCACACCTGAAGTATCCATAGTAGAAGCCAAAGGCACCAATGGCTCTGTAATTATTACCGTATCTGATATGGTGCAGCCATTGGCATCCACCACATCAACAGTATAAGTACCAGCTACTAAATTTATAATAGTATCGCCATTGCCCGTTGGAGTACCTGCGCCCGACCAAGTATATTGGTAGCCACCTGCACCGCCTGTAACGGTTACCCAAGCCTTGCCTGTATTTTCGCCAAAGCATAAAACATTTCGTTGCCCTACCGAGGTAAACAATTGGGCTGGTTGAGTTATATTGAAAGAGGTAGTAGCCTCGCAACCATTACCATCGGTAACTGTTACCCTCACCACACCGAACAATAGATTGGTAACAGTATCGCCAATACCTTGTGGCGTGCCACGAGACCAAGTGTAAGTATAATTACCGCCAGCCAAGGTGCCGCCAGAGGCAGTTACCCATGCACTGCCCGTGCTATCGCCAAAGCACAATATGTTAATGCTGTCTTTAACCAATGATACCGGTGTAGCTGGTTGGTTTATCGAAACCGTATTAAGCGCAACACAACCCGTGTCGTCAGTTACGGTAACCAAATAATTACCTGCCAACAAAGTTCGCACGGTGTCACCATCACCAATTGGGGTTCCGCCGCTCCAAGTGTAGTCATAGCCTGCACCCAGTGTACCACCTGTTGCAGTTACCCAAGCACGGCCAGTACTATCGCCAAAGCAAAGCACATCAATGCTATCCATTACTGTTAGCAATTGGGTAGGCTGTGTTATAACCGCCGAGTCAATATAAGTACAGCCGTTGGCATCGGTTATAGTTACGTTATAAGTACCCAATATTAGGTTAATAATCGTATCTCCATTTGCACCCGATGGAGTACCACCGCTCCATACAAAGCTGTAAGGCGATGTGCCGCCAACCGCTGTGATCCAAGCCCTACCGCTATTTTCGCCAAAGCAGCGCACATTTACTTGTTGAACATTACCCAACAATAAGTTTGGCTCGTCAATGGTTACATCGGTTATCTTGGTACAGTTAAACAAATCGGTAACCGTTACCACATATATGCCCGGAGCCAACGGAGCAATAGTATCGCCAGTAGCGTTGGTTGGTGTGCCGCTACTCCATAAATAGTTATATCCTGGTGTGCCGCCTATTGCGGTAACCCAAGCACGACCATCGTTGGCGCCGTTGCAACTTACATTGGTGCTATCCATGGTAAGCACCAGCTCGGCAGGTTCGTTCACCGTAACACTATCTATGGCGGTACATCCGCTAGCGTCGGTAACCGTTACAAGGTAAATGCCTGCGCCAAGACCAATAATGGTATCACCATTGCTTACCGCATTGCCAGCGCTCCATGCAAATGTATAAGGGAAGGTGCCACCTGTTGCACTTACCCATGCCCTGCCGGTGCTATCCCCAAAGCAGGTAATGTCGCTACTGTCGGTGTTGGCAACCAATAATGATGGCTCAATAATATTTACCGAGTCAACAATGGTACAGCCTTGGTTATCTGTAATGGTTACATCATAAACACCAGCCGCAAGATTAATAATGGTATCACCACGGATGCCCGATGGCGTGCCGCCGCTCCAAGCATAATTATAAGGGCCGGTACCACCGGCTACAGTAGCCCAAGCCTTACCAGTGGTTTGGCCAAAACAGGCAATGTTTAGGCTATCCAATATTACACTCAAAGGTGCCAATGGCTGCAGAATGGTAACACTGTTGACAGCGCTACAACCGTTGCCATCCGTTACAGTAACGGTGTAAGTACCTGCAATCAAACCAACAATTGTATCGCCAGCGCCAGCTTGGGTGCCGCCGCTCCAGGTATATGTATATGGCGGAACACCCGGTGTACCACCCGTAGCCACTACCCAAGCCTTACCAGTACTTTCGCCAAAGCAATTCACATCTTCAGCAAACATGTTCAACACCAATTGGGTGGGTTGCTTTATTAAAAATGTAGTGGTTGCAGCACATCCGTTTGCATCGGTTACGTTTGCAGTATAAGTGCCTGCGCTCAAATTGTTAAGCGTATCGTTCAATGCGCCACTTGGGCTGCCAAAACCTGTCCAGGTTACGTTGTTGTAGTTGGCAGTTCCACCTGAAATGTTTACCCAAGCTTTGCCAGTGGTATTGCCAAAGCACAACACGTTAATACTGTCTTTAGTCAAGGCTAGCAAGGCTGGTTGGGTAATAAATACCGAATCGATAGCCACACAGCCGTTGCTATCGCTAACGGTAACCGTGTAGTTGCCAGTAGCAAGGTTAATAATAGTATCCTGCAAGCCAATTGGCGTGCCGGCACTCCATGCATAATCGTAGCTGCCAAAAATTGGCGTGCCGCCGGTAGCAGTAACCCAAGCTTTGCCATTGCTCAAACCAAAGCACGAAACGCTATTACTATCAAGCACGAACGTAAGCGGCGCTAGTGGCTGGGTAATAAATAAGGTGTCAAATGTCTCGCAACCATTGCCATCGGTAACAGTTACGGTATAAGTTCCTGCAGCCAAAATACCTATCGTATCGCCAGTGGCATTGGTTGGCGTGCCGCCGCTCCAATCATAAGTATAGCCGGGGCTACCGCCGCTAGCGGTTACCCATGCCTTGCCATCGTTGCCACCAAAGCAGTTAACGTTCAGGCTATCGTGGGTAAGTAATAATTGAGCAGGTTGTGGCACCGTTACAGAGTTGGTGGTAAAACAACCGCTATTATCGGTTACAGTTATTGAGTAAGTTAGGGTTGATAAACCAACAATGGTATCGCCAGTGGCGTTTGTTGGCGTGCCCGCAGGCGACCAGTTGTAGATAAAACCGCCCGTGCCACCACTAGCAGTGGCCCAAGCGCTGCCATCGTTGCCGCCAAAGCACGATACGCTATCGGTTGCCAAAGTTACACCCAAAGCAGGTGGTTGGCTTATTACAAAAGTGTCAATGGCAGTGCAACCCCTTCCGTCGGTAACGGTTACGGTGTAAGTTCCCGCTAGCAAGTTGTTAATAGTATCGCCAGGTGCCGTTACTACACCACCGCTCCAGGCAATAGTGTAAGGTGTAATTGGGCCAGGTGTGCCACCCGAAACAGTTACCCAAGCTTTACCGTTGGTTTCGCCAAAGCACCTTACGTTCTGGCTATCTTTAACAATAACAATAGCTGGTGGGTTATTCAGTAAAATAGTATCGCTAATAGCACAGTTATTACTGTCGGTTATGGTTACAATATATGGGCCAGCACCAAAGCCTGATAGTGTTGCTGTATTGCCGCCAATAGTTGCCCCATTCAAGGTCCAAGCATAATTGTATGCATTTAAACCAGCAAATGGCGTTCCACCAGATGGAGTAACTGTAACAGTTGAACCAACTGTGCCTCCGTTACAATTTGGGTCGGTACCAGATATAGTGCTAGTAATTTGAGTAGGCTCTATAAGAGTAATAGTATCAAAACCAAAGCAACCACCTACCGCAACTACTACCGAATAAGTACCAGCCGTTAAGCCAGTAATAGCTGCAGTAGCAGGGGCAAAAGGGGCAAAATTTCTCTGCCAAGTATATGTTGGGGTGCCTGAAGGGCCGCCGGTGTAAGCGGCGGTTGCTGTTCCGTTGCCAGTACCAAAACAAGTAACATTAGTACCCGTTAAGGTTGCTACTACTTGGGCTGGTTGGGTAATGATAATGGTATCAAAAGCCTCACAGCCATCAATATCAACCGTTACGGTATATGTGCCCGCTACTAGGTTGGTAATGTTGGCCACGTTGTTGTTGGCAAACGTAGCTCCGTTAAGCAACCAAGTATAGGTAGTGCTGGTTGGCGGTGTAGGGCCACCGGTGTTGGTTACGGTAGCATTGCCATTGTTGCCACCAAAGCAGCTTACATTGGTAGACGATATGCTAGTAACAATTCTAGTAGGCTGTAATATTTGAATCGAATCGTTGTTTGCACAACCCAATGCATCGGTTACTGTTACGTAGTATCTTCCGGCACATAAGCCTGTAATAGTAGCAGTTGTGCCGCCATTAGACCAAGAATAAATGTATGGCGTAGTGGCGCCCGAAGCCAAAACACTAGCCTCACCATCACACGCACCAAAACAGGTGGCGCTGGTGCCACTCATTTGCAAGACAAGTGCTACTGGGTTGATGAGCGTTACAGTATCCAATAGTGTACAGTTATTGGTATCCGTTATTTCTACTTGATAAACGCCCGCTGCAAGACCCGCAATGGCAGCCGTGTTGCCCAAAATGGCACCAGAAGGCTGCTGTGTCCAGCGATAGCGGTAAGGCGCAGTACCTCCAGAAGCTACCACAGAGGCTTCGCCATCGGTACCATTAAAACAGCGAATGGCTACTTGACTGGTAATACTGGTTAGTTGGGTAGGCTGAGTTAGCACAATAGTATCAAAGCCAAAGCATCCGTTTATAGTAACTACTACCGAGTAGGTGCCGGCAGTTAGACCTGTTATGGTAGCCGTGGTAGGGGCAAATGGGGCAAAGTTTCTCTGCCAAACATAAGTTGCGGCGCCAGTGGGGCCACCTGTATGGGTTACTGTTGCCGAACCCGTATTGCCAGCGTTGCAAGCTATATTGGTGCCCACAATAGTGGTTACTATCTCCGTTGGCGAAGTAATAACAACGGTATCAAAAGCCTGACAATTGCCGATACTTACGGTAACCGTGTATGTAGCGGCTGTAAGGTTGTTAATGGTTGAGGCATTGCCACCGGCTACTGGGTTTCCGTTTCGAAGCCAAACATAGGTTGGAACAGGACCTACCGGTCCGCCAGTGGCGGTTACTGTTGCTGAGCCATTGTTGCCGCCAAAGCAGCTTACATTGGTTTGGCTAGTACTGGTTGATATTGCCGATGATTGCCCAATACTTATAGAATCAACAATAAAACAACCGTTGGCATCAGTAACCGTTACGGTTACAAAGCCCGGCAACAAAGCACGGGTAGTATCATCGTTTGGTGGAGTGTTGGTGCCTCGGCTCCAAGCATAAGTATATGGAGCAGTGCCAGCACTTGCGGTTGCCCATGCCCTGCCTGTTGCAGTGCCAAAACACTCCGCATCAACTTTACCCAACACTAAGACAAGAGAGGCTGGATTGCTTAAAGTAACAGTATCAAAAACAGTACAAAGGCTATCGTCGGTTACTACTACACGATAATCGCCTGCATTTAGGTTGTTTATGGTTGCAGCGTTACCGCCAGCTACTGGAGTACCGCCTGGCAACCTGGTCCATGCATAAGT
>CAIOSU010000321.1 GCA_903861055.1 uncultured bacterium | reverse complement strand
GGTTTATGGGCTTTACCCCACAATTTATTGGTGCCGTATGGACCGGAGGCGAAGACCGTGTAATCCGTTTCCGTAGCACGGCATTGGGCCAAGGTGCGAATATGGCCTTACCTATTTGGGGTTTATTTGCTCAAAAACTATATGCCGATAAGAGTTTGGGCTTTTCAGAAGGCGTCCGTTTCCCTTACCCAGAAGGTAAACTTCCGGTGGAGTTGGATTGTTCTAAGTACAAAGATGCCAGCAACACTTTGCCTGGCAGCACTAATCCCAACACCCCTGGTGCTTGGGACTAAAATACTTAACCCACGCTAGGCATGAGCCATGAAGCATCTAAAGCCGTACAAGCTACCCTACCCCACTCGCCCGGTATATACAAATACACCGACGACCAAGACAGGATATTGTACGTTGGCAAAGCCCGCGATTTAAAAAAGCGGGTATCCTCTTACTTCCAAAAAGAACATGATAGCGCCCGCCTGAGGATGTTGGTGCGCAAAATTGCCAAAATTGAGGTTACGATAGTGCAAACCGAGCAAGAGGCGCTGTTGCTTGAAAATTCGCTGATAAAACAATACCAGCCCAAATACAACATACTGCTCAAAGACGACAAGTCTTACCCCTTCATCTGCATCAAAAACGAGCGATATCCTCGCATATTTCTCACCCGCAGATATATAAACGACGGTAGCACTTATCTAGGGCCTTACACCTCTGTTGCACGCGTAGAGAGTATTTTGGAGCTCATTAGGGGCATATTCAAAATTCGCACTTGTAGCCTTAATCTTAGCGAGAAAGCTATAGAAAATGGCAAGTACCGAGTGTGCCTTGAGTACCACATTGGCAATTGCGCTGGTCCCTGCGAGAATTTGTTTAATGAGCAAGCTTATAATGAACAGATAGCCCTAATTACCAAAATACTGAAAGGCCAGAGCAATTTAGTATTGAACGAGCTAAAAGACCGCATGAAAAAATATGCGGAGCAAATGCAGTTTGAGCTGGCCAACGAAACCAAAAAACATATTGAAACCCTTCAAACATTTAACTCGCGCACTGCGGTAGTAAACCCAGATATTGACGATGTGGAGGTATTTACCATAGCCGAAGAAGGCGAATATGCTTTCGTAAACTACCTAAAGGTAATGAACGGCTCCATAGTATACACTCGTGCGCTAGAGCTGAAAACCAATATTGACGAAACCAAAGAAGACCTACTGGTATTTGCCATTAACGAAATCAGGGGCATTATGCACAGCGACTCCAAAGAGGTTTTTGTGCAATTCCCGATTGAATACCCTGACCCTAACCTAAAGATAACTGTTCCGCAAATTGGCGATAAGCGCAAGCTGGTTGAACTATCTTTCAAGAACGCAATGTTCATGAAGAGCAAATTTTTGGAAGAGCAGCTAAAGCGCGATTATCAAAAGGGACGCAACAGGGTATTGGAGCAATTGCAGCAAGACTTTAGGCTAACTGAGCTTCCTGTTCATATTGAATGCTTTGACAACAGCAACATACAAGGCACCAACCCAGTAGCCAGTATGGTGGTTTTTAAAAACGGGCGCTCATCGAAAGCAGACTACCGGCACTACAACATAAAAACAGTTGAAGGCCCAAACGACTTTGCCAGTATGGAAGAGGTGGTTTACAGGCGATATAAGCGCCTCACCGATGAAGGTTTACCACTGCCTCAATTAGTAGTTATTGATGGCGGCAAAGGGCAGTTAAGCTCTACCATGACGGCAATTGACAAACTGGGGCTCAGAGGCAAAATGGCTATCGTGTCCATCGCCAAGCGATTAGAGGAAATCTACTTCCCCGAAGACCCTATGCCGCTGTACATCAATAAGCGCTCCGAAAGCTTAAAATTGATACAACAGTTACGCAACGAAGCGCACCGCTTCGCTATTACCTTCCATAGGCTGAAACGCAGCAACAGCACTTTCAAAACAGGAATCACCGAAATAGCAGGCATTGGTGAAAAAACCAGCCAAGTATTGCTCAATACCTTTCGGTCCGAGAAAAAAATCAAAGCAGCCACCAAAGAAGAACTAGCTGCCGTAGTAGGTAACGCCAAAGCCGAGGTAGTGTATAAGCACTATCATTCGGCGTCTTAATCACTCCGTATCTGCCGCACAATTGACCGTTATTCCGAGGAACGCAATTGCGAAGCAACGACATGACGAAGCAACTACTCTCACTGCCTTGGTAGTAATCCCATGCTAGGGAGCATAATTTTTAACGACTGGTAACTTTGTGCGCATTACGTACTATTAACTGGTGCAGGTTTGCCAATTTACTACAACGGTCAATGGATTGCTTCAAGCCTAGCCAGCTTAGCAGTAGTTTATTGACTAGTTAGGCTTTCGCAATGTCGATAATTCGCATGAAACTAAAAAGAGCAAGCATCCCGAAGGAGCTTGCTCTTATATTGTAGTG
>CAIOSU010000320.1 GCA_903861055.1 uncultured bacterium | reverse complement strand
GTGGTGAAGAACGGATCGAACCTGGTAAGTAGCTGGATTGACCAAAGTGGCAACGGAAACAGCTTAAACCAAAACGGTAGCGGCCAACAACCACTATGGGTAGATAGTATTGCTTTGATTAACAACAAGTCAGCATTTAGATTTGATGGTAGTGATTTCTTGAACGGTGGCGACATACTCTCACTAGGAAACAGTTCGTGGCACTTTTTCTTGGTGGGCCGAATGAACGCCAATGACAATACCTATTTTGCAAAATCGCTTTTTGCAAATGCCACCAACCGCTATGCACTCTTGCGCACGGCAAACCAAATAAACTACTTCGTTCACGACATAGCGGCCATACAAGCAACCTCGCCAACCACTTTTGGTAGGTTTGAGCTAGTGCACACCAGCCTTAGCCGATTGAGCGGCATTATTGAGCTATATCGCAATAGCGCCTTAATTTCGCAAAGCGGCGGTCTATTCCCTAGCTACAACAATACCAGCACCAACCGTTTCTTGGTAGGAGCCTATAACGGTACCGTTGATAATATACAGACCTACTACCTTGATGGCAACATAGCCGAAATTATCGGTATTGACTCAACCCTTACCCAAGCACAAGTTGGGCTTATTGAACGATACCTATATAACAAATATAGCACCCCTGTTTGGTTGGGCCACGATATAAAAATAGATTACGGATTTTGCGATACCATAATACTGAATGCGACCGATAGATATGTAAAATACCTTTGGAGCACGGGCGACTCGACACGCACCTTACGCATTAACAAAACAGGTACTTATTGGGTGCAAGTAACCGACGTTTTCGACCAAATATACCGAGATACCGTTAATGTTACTTTACCATCGGTGGCGTTGCCTACTGTAAATAGTATTTGCCTGGGCGACTCAATAATATGGAATGCCAACTTGGGGCCTAACTACACTTATGAATGGAACGTAGGCGACACTACCAGCAGCTTGGCCATCACTAGCCCGGGTATTTACTTCATCAGTATATCTGATACCAACAACCCGCAATGCAACTACATATCCGATCCACATACCGTAACCTTAGATTCGTTTGCTTTAACTACCACCCTTGGGCCCGATACCACAGTATGCGGCGGGGCAACCATTGGGCTGCAAAGCAGCACGCAAAATATAATTGCCTACAACTGGTCTGATAACAGCAATACAAGCACCATATTGATAAACAACCCAGGCACGTATTGGGTAAATGTACTAAATGTAACTGGCTGCCAAGCCAGCGATACTATAGAGGTAATTACCTCAGGGGTTTTGGCTAACGTAAACTTTACCGTACCCAATGCATTCTGTTTGGGCGATACCAGCTACTTTACCAATACCAGCAATGTACAAAGCCCATACAATATAACGGGCTACCAATGGAATTTTGGCTCAACTACCGATACCTCAACATTGCAAAACCCTACTTATTATTTCGATAGTGCAGCAACTTACACCGTAAGCCTTGAGGTAACCGCCGACTCAGGTTGCGTATCAAGTTTGGCAAAAACCGTGCAGGTGTTTAACAAGCCAACTACCAAGTTTAGCTACCAAATTGGCTGTGCCGGAGCACCCATCAGTTTCTCAGACCAAAGCGTAGGCGTGGCGAACGATGCCATTACACAGTGGTTTTGGACCTTTGGCGACGATAGCACCTCAACGCAGCGAAACACAAGCCATGTATATGCGCAAGCTGGTATTTACGCGGTGAGCCTTACGGTTACATCGGCCACCGGCTGCCAGTCTACTTTCACAGATACATTGGAGGTTTACCCTGAATTAATCGTTGCCATTGAAGCCGAGAACCTATGCTTTGGCGAAACTACCCAGTTTACCGATGCCAGTCCGGCCTTCTCCAACATCTCCTGGATTTGGGATTTTGGGGACTTTACCGGCATCAGCACCCAAAAGAACCCCACACACAACTATACCCAAACGGGCTCTTTCTTGGTGAGTTTAACCGTTAAAAACGCGTTGGGCTGTGAAAAAACCACCTTCGATACCATTAGCATTGTGCAATCGCCTACTGCCAATTTTACCTATAATGTGGCTTGCGAGAGCTCCAACTTTAGGCTGAATGATGCTAGCACGATAGCCGGAAACGACCCGATAACCAAGTGGCTCTGGGAGTTTAACGATGGTGGGCTGCCATCAAACGCCCCTAACCCGGTGCGCACCTACGATACTACAGGCACCTTTAATGTAACCTTGAGCATTGAATCGGCAAACGGGTGCCCCGCATCCGTTACCAAACCAGTAACCATTGCACCTGCCCCGACCGCATCGTTTACCTTTACGCCCGATTATGGTGCCGCGCCGCTGCCAGTAACCTATACCAACACAAGCACGGGCGCAGTAAGCTACCAATGGTATTTTAGCGATGGAGCCTACGCCACCGACCAAGACCCAGTGCACACCTTTACATACAACAACGATTTTACAACCACTTTGGTAGCCACCGGCCCTGGCGGGTGCAAGGATACTTTTAGCAGCAGTATTACCATTAATATATCGACGCTTGATATAGCGGTGGTAGAAATTGATGTGCAAAACGTAAATGGCCGTGTACGTCCATTTGCAACCATTATTAACCAAGGTACGCGCAACGTAGACCACTATTTCCTTACCGCTACGCTAGGCGATGGTTCGCGCATTACGGAGCGCGTAGATTCTTTATTAGCATCGGGCACGGGCATGATTTATTACTTTGTAGCAGGCTACGAGGCTACCGAGTACCAAGCAAACTCGTACCTATGTATACAAGCATCGCAGCCCAACGATGAAGTAGACGACAATGCCCTAAACGATAGGCTTTGCAAGCCATTGGAAAACGACATACGTATAGTGCCGCCATACCCTAATCCTACCAATGGCTCGGTTACGTTCGAAATATTGATGCCACGCGAGGCTGCATTAAAAGTGGAAATGTTTGATGTGCTTGGGCACAAGCTAATGGATGTGTACAATGCTACCGCGCCTAAAGGCACGCAAACATTTAAACTTGATCTGAACGGTTACCCGCGCGGCGTGTACATTTTGAAAGTGCGCTTTAACGATACTGACGAGTACATATTTAAGTTTGTGGCGGAGTAAAACTTAAGTAAAGAGTTACGAGTTAGTGGTTGCGAGTTATTAATTCTGTCGGGTTACATTTCTGACAGCAACAATTGGTACATTTGCCACTTGTAAAACCCTTTTCATTTCCAAATTAGCTCATTTTCAAATTAACCAGTGATCAACATTGCCATTTTTGCATCGGGAACAGGCAGCAATGCCCAAAATATTTTCAACCAATTCAAAGCCGAACCTAAAGCGCACATTGCGCTCATAGTAAGCAACAAAGACGATGCAGGGGTATTGGAATTTGCCGAACAGCACGAAATACCTTACGCAATACTAGGTAAAGACGAAATGGACGATGAGGAAACTGTAATGGCTACGCTGGAGTATCATAAAATAGACTTCATTGTGCTGGCCGGTTATTTATTACTGGTGCCCCAGTATTTGATAAAAGCATTCCCCAGCCGTATAGTGAACATTCACCCTGCGTTGCTGCCTGCACATGGCGGCAAGGGTATGTATGGCACGAAAGTACATGAAGCCGTAAAAGCAGCTGGTGATGCCGAAACAGGTATAACCATTCACTACGTGAACGAACATTTTGATGAAGGCGAAACCATAGCCCAAATGCGCTGCGAGGTTGCCCCTAATGACACTGCCGAAGACATCCGCCTTAAAGTGCAGGCCCTAGAGCATGAGCACTATCATCAAGTGATTAAAGATTTAGTAAAAAAGCTCTCGAAGTAACGAATTGAATTTTTTGTCGACAATTTTGGGTCCGTTTTGTCGACAGAAAAAGGCAAAACGAAAAGTTGTTGAGTATAGAAGTAGGTTTCGGCACTAAAATACATCTCTGGCTTTTTGGGTTCCCTTACTGACGAATTGCCTTATCCACACGATGTAAAAAACCTGTTGAAACAATTCTAGATAAGGGCAATAAAAAGCATTTTTGTTCGTAGTTTGTGTGGGTAGGTTTTGATACTTTTGCAGTATCCAAGTCTCCACCCGCTAAATTCTATATTCTCGATTGTGAAGAAGATCAAATCCGCACTGGTATCCGTATTTTATAAAGACGAATTGGCCCCAATTGTACACGAAATGCACCGTTTGGGCATTACTATGTACTCTACTGGCGGCACACAAGCCTTTATCGAAAACGAAGGCCTGCCCGTTATTTCAGTTGAAAGCCTTACCTCCTACCCATCTATTTTGGGTGGCCGTGTAAAAACATTGCACCCTAAAGTATTTGGTGGCATATTGGCCCGCCGCGAAAACCAAAGCGATGCCGCCCAACTGGAAACCTACGAGATACCGGAAATTGATTTGGTGATTGTAGACCTCTACCCTTTTGAGGAAACCGTAGCGCAAACCACCGACGAGGAAGAAATAATAGAGAAAATTGATATTGGCGGTGTATCGCTTATCCGTGCAGCGGCCAAAAACTACAACGATGTGCTGATAGTGGCAGCGCGTAACTACTACAGCGAGCTACTTGAGCTATTGAAAGACAAACAAGGATTTACTACCCAAGAAGACCGACGCCTGTTTGCTGCCCGCGCATTTGACACCTGCAGCCACTACGATACCCAAATTTTTAAATACCTAGCCGAGGGCCAAGGACTATCAGGTTTCCGCCAGAGCTATACCGGAGGGCGCACCTTGCGCTACGGCGAAAACCCGCACCAACAGGCCAAGTTTTATGGCGAATTGGAAGATGTATTTGAAGTACTGGGTGGTAAAGAATTAAGCTACAATAACCTAGTAGACGTAGATGCGGCTGTGAACCTCGTAGCCGAATTTACGGAACCAACCTTTGTGGTTATAAAGCACACCAACGCCTGTGGCGTTGCATCGCGACCAACCGTATTGGAGGCTTGGAATGCAGCTTTGGCAGGCGACCCAGTTTCGGCATTTGGTGGCATACTGGCTACCAATACCAAAATTGACAAAGCCACTGCCGAGGCCATCAACGAAATTTTCTTTGAAGTATTAATTGCACCTGATTTTGACGAAGAAGCCATTCAGGTATTCGCCTCTAAAAAGAACCGCATCCTCATTAAGCAAAAGAAAGCCATTACCCCGGGCAAGCAGTTTAAAAACCTGCTGAACGGTGTAATTGAGCAAGACCCGGATTGGAAAACCGAAACGGCTACCGACCTAACCCCGGTAACCACTACCTTGCCAACCGAAGCACAGATACAAGATATGTTGTTTGCCAATAAACTGGTAAAACACCTAAAATCGAATACCATTGTACTAGCTAAAGACGGGCAATTGTTAGCTATGGGCTGCGGCCAAACTAGCCGTGTAGATGCCTTGGAACAAGCAATTGCCAAAGCGAAGAAATTCGGATTCGATATTACTGGAGCTGCTATGGCCAGCGATGCCTTCTTTCCTTTCCCTGATTGTGTGGAAATAGCTGACAAAGCAGGCATTAAGGCCGTTATACAGCCTGGGGGCTCCATAAAAGACAAAGATTCAATAGATTACTGCAATCAACATGGCATGGCAATGGTAACCACCGGAACTAGGCATTTTAAACACTGACAAAAAACGCTGGAGAAATTTTGATATTTTAACAGCATAGAAAACATATATGGCGCTGTTCAATTTTTTCAACCAAGAAATAGCTATTGACCTAGGGACGGCCAATACCCTCATCATTCACGACAACAAAGTGGTAGTGGATGAGCCGTCGATCGTAGCTATCGACCGAACCACCAATAAGGTGATTGCCGTGGGCAAGCGTGCAATGCAAATGCACGAGAAAACCCATGAGAATATCAAGACCGTTCGTCCGCTAAAGGATGGTGTAATAGCCGACTTTAACGCAGCCGAAAACATGATACGCGAAATGATAAAGATGATCTACAAGAGCAAGCCGCTCTTTAGCCCATCTTATACCATGGTTATTTGTATCCCGTCGGGCATTACTGAAGTAGAGAAACGTGCCGTAAAGGATTCGGCAGAACAAGCTGGTGCCCGCGAAGTGTGGTTGATATATGAGCCAATGGCAGCAGCTATCGGTATTGGTATTGATGTGGAAGAGCCAGTAGGCAACATGATTATTGACATAGGTGGCGGTACTACCGAAATTGCCGTAATTGCTCTTTCGGGTATCGTTTGCGACCAATCAATTCGCGTAGCGGGTGATGAGTTTACGTTAGATATTATCGACTTTATGCGCCGCCAACACAACATGATGATTGGGGAGCGTACCGCCGAAAATATTAAAATACACGTAGGTTCTGCCTTGACTGAGTTGGACAATCCGCCAGATGATTTTGCAGTAAACGGACGCGATTTGATGACGGGTATACCAAAACAGATCATGGTATCTTACTCAGAAATTGCCCATGCCATTGATAAATCAATCTCTAAGATTGAGGAGGCGGTATTGAAAGGCTTGGAAACTACACCGCCAGAGTTGGCAGCCGACATATACAAAACCGGCTTATACCTTACTGGTGGCGGAGCTTTGATTCGTGGATTGGACAAACGTCTTTCGCAAAAAACGAAATTGCCCGTGCACGTAGCCGAAGACCCGCTAAGGGCCGTAGTACGCGGTACTGGCAAAGCTTTGAAAAACATTGGTAAGTTCTCGTTCTTGATGGGCTAATAATAAAATATTGGAGGCCAGTTGAATGCGTAACCTTTTATCATTTTTTTTACGGTACAACTCGCTTTTCATCTTTGTTATTCTGGAGGTGATATGCCTAACATTGGTATTTAGGCTCAACTACTACCACAAGGTTTCGTTTGTAAGTGCTACCAATAATTTTACGGGCGGCATATACAGTTCGTATACCAGCTTTACCGACTACCTGAACCTAGCCCAAGTAAATGATAGCCTAAGCCGCGAAAATGCACTGCTGCGCAGTAAGCTGCTTAGCTCATATTGGGATACCGAAGTACGGAAAGACGTGGCTTGCGACGTAAACATGGTGCAAGCCTACCAGTTTTTTGACGCCAAAGTTATAAGTAACTCTACCAACAAGGCCAGCAACTATTTGGTAATAAACAAAGGCTATAAACACGGTGTGCGCGAAAACATGGGTGTGGTGGTAGCCAATGGCGTGGTAGGCATTGTAATGGATGTATCGGAAAACTTTGCTACGGTGCTATCAGTGTTGCACAAAGACAACAAAGTAAGCGTAAAGCTGAAGGGGCCCGAAGGCAGAGCAGGAAGCCTCACCTGGCCTGGCGGCGATAGCAGGTATGCCGTGGTAAAAGAAATACCCAAACACGTAAAACTTCATGCAGGCGATACGATAG
>CAIOSU010000319.1 GCA_903861055.1 uncultured bacterium | reverse complement strand
CAAGCACCATTTTGCATCGGTAGCCGAATTGATTGCCCTACAACACGACTTAGAGGGTAGGATAGGGGCGTTTGATGCCCTACGTGGTGATATTGACAAACTGCAAAAGCAAGAGGTGCAGCTATTGCTGGACTTAAAGAAAACGGGCAGCCAGATTACCGCCAGCCGAAACAAAGTAGCACCAACCATAGAGAAACAGGTCATCGACAAGCTGGCATACGTGGGCATGGAAAATACCCAGTTTAAAATATCTATTGAGCCAATGACCGAACCAGGCCCAGATGGTGCCGACCGGGTTCGTTTCTTGTTCTCTGCCAACAAAGGCGGTAAGATGGACGAGCTGCGCAAGGTAGCATCCGGTGGTGAGCTTTCAAGGTTAATGCTCGTACTTAAATCGCTGATAGCTAACAATATGGCACTACCAACCTTAATCTTTGATGAAATAGACACCGGCATCAGCGGAGAGGTAGCCCACAAGGCAGGTTTGGTGATGGAACAGCTGGCCCAAGGCCACCAAGTAATAGCCATAACACACCTGCCACAGATAGCCAGCAAAGGTCCAAGCCATTTGTTTGTATACAAAGGCCTGGAAAACGACCGCACTGTAACCCGCATCCGCACCCTTACCCACAGCGAGCGCGCCACCGAAATAGCCAAAATGCTGGGCGGCGATAAGGTTACCGAAGCTGCCCTGGAGAATGCGAGGGAGTTGTTGGGGGTGGAAAGACACAAGACTTTGTAATTATTTGTTAACTGTTGCCCCTTTAAATCTCATCCAACCTTCCCAAATACCCATCCGCTTGCACCAAAATGGCTTTTTGGTCTGCACTATCCATTTTATCCCATACTCGGTACATCATACCTATGCGTGGGTTCCTTTCCAATAAGTCGCGGTGGCGGTGGTAAAAGTGCCAATACAAGCTGTTAAAAGGGCAAGCCCGCTCACCCGTTTTGGTTTTATGGTCGTAATGGCAGCCTTTGCAGTAGTTGCTCATTTTACTGATGTAGTTGGCGCTACTCACGTATGGCTTAGTGCCTACTATACCGCCATCGGCAAACTGGCTCATGCCGCGGGTATTGGTTATCTCCACCCATTCAATGGCATCTATGTAAATGCCCAAGTACCATTTGTCAACCTCGTCAGGGTCAATGCCCGCTAATAGGGCAAAATTGCCCGTAACCATCAGTCGCTGTATGTGGTGAGCATAAGCCTTATCAAGGCTTTGTCCTACGCAAAATTGCATGCACCGCATCTTGGTTTCACCAGTCCAATACCATTTAGGTAATGCCCGTTTGTGGCCGAAGAAGTTCTCTTGGGCAAAGCTGGGCATGTGTGCCCAATAGATGCCCCGCATATACTCCCGCCAACCAATTATCTGCCTTACAAAGCCTTCAATTTGCGCTATCGAAATCTTATCAGGGCGTTGCTCCCAAGCCTTTATAGCTGCATTCACAACTTCAAGTGGCGAAAGTATTTTGGTGTTCATGCTGAACGACAACCGAGAATGGAACACCGACCAATGTTTACTGTGCATGGCATCTTCATAGGTACCAAACAAGGGCAGGCATTGCTGTACAAAATAATTCAACAGCTCCAAGCTTTGCTCACGGTTTATGGGCCAAGGGAAAGCCGTAGCATCAATACTACCAATGGTTTTAACGCCATGTTGGTTTATCATTTCAACAAGGTGTTGCACATCATGTTTCCAAACTAGGGGAGGGGTAACGGTTGCATTATCGGGCAGGCTTTTCCTATTATCGGCATCATAGTTCCATTGGCCCGAAACTGGGTCTTTGCCGACCATCATAATACCGTGCTTTCGGCGCATTTGGCGGTAGAAGCTTTCCATCAAGTAGGT
>CAIOSU010000318.1 GCA_903861055.1 uncultured bacterium | reverse complement strand
TACTTTATACTGTATGTATTAAGAGTTGAGAAACAAAAAGATGCCAAAACGAGACAAGTTAGTTCCCTCATTAATTTTGCCACCGAAGGCATTATACTCACCAACGAGAAAGGGAATATTATACTAGCCAACCCGCATGCCCAATTACTGTTTGGGTACAACGAAAACGAGCTGGTAGGCAATAGAATTGAGATGTTGCTGCCCGAAACCATACGCAACAAGCACGTAGACCACGTAAAAGGCTTTCACCAAAAACCCTCTAACCGCTCCATGGGGGCTGGCCGAGACTTATATGCTAAACGAAAAGACGGTAGCGTTTTCCCAGTAGAAATTAGCCTAAGTTATTACCATTCAGGCAAAGAAGCTTTTGTTATTGCCTTTATCATCGACATTACGATACGTAAGGAAAATGAAAAGGTACTGAACCAAAAAACCTTGGAACTTGAAACCGTAAACCGCAAGGTTGCAAACCTTAATACCGAACTGGAGCAGAAAGTGCAAGACCGCACAACCATGCTGCGCGAAACGCTTGCACAACTTGAGCGAAGCAAAGGCGAATTGGCCGAATCGCTGGAAAAGGAAAAAGAACTGGGCGACTTGAAAAGCCGCTTCGTTTCAACCGTATCGCACGAATTCAGAACCCCCTTAAGCACTATATTATCATCGGCATCGCTTATTGGTAAGTATTTGTTGCAAGATGAGCAACCCAAACGAGAAAAGCACATTGCCCGAATAAAGGAATCGGTAAAGCACATGACCACCTTACTCGAAGACCTGCTGCAACTAGGCAAACTTGAAGAGGGTCTGTTGGAAGTGAAAACCGAAACTTTTTATGTGTCAGAATTTATGCAAGAGCTTGTAGGCGAAATGCAAGCAATAGCAAATAATGGCCAAAATATAGTGCTAGCGTCTATTACTATTGAAGAAATACATACGGATAAAAGGTTACTGCGTAACATTTTGATAAACTTAATCTCCAATGCCATTAAGTTTTCGCCAGAAAATTCGGATATTCACATAGCAATAATTAGCAACCATAACCAGGTTTCGTTTGCAGTAAGCGATACAGGTATAGGTATACCTAAAGAAGACCTACAGCATTTATTCGGGCGCTTTTTTAGGGCCCGAAGTGCGCATAATATACCAGGCACTGGTTTGGGCTTGCATATAGTAGGTAAGTATTTAGAACTTTTGGGAGGCACCATAAACGTTGATACAGAAGCCAATAAAGGCTCAACTTTTACCATAACCTTACCTTTAACCGACGCTGAAACAGGATAAAATGACCCGGATACTATTAATAGAAGACAATACTGAGGTAAGGGAAAACATTGTGGAGATATTGGAACTCTCGCAATATGAAGTACTGGCAGCCGAAAACGGCAAGGTTGGCGTAAAGTTGGCTCAATCGGGCAATCCAGATTTGATAATTTGCGACATCATGATGCCCGAAATGGATGGCTATGGGGTGTTACATGCTCTTAGCAAAAACGATATCACCGCAGCTATTCCGTTCATTTTTCTAACAGCAAAAGCCGACAGGGCCGATTTGAGAAAAGGAATGGAAATGGGTGCCGATGACTATATAACTAAGCCCTTTGACGATATTGAGCTGCTGAACGCTGTTGAAACCCGCTTAAAAAAAAGCGCCCTATACAAGTCTGAAGTTACCAGCACAGCCGAAGGCGTAAATGAGTTTTTGCGCAATGCAGGTGGCAGCAGTGCAGTAAACAACCAAGACTATGAAACCCAAGAGTACAAGAAAAAGCAAACCATTTACCAGCAAAGTAAGCGCCCGTTGTACCTATACTTTGTAGCCAAAGGCAAAGTAAAAACCTTTAAGATAAACGATGACGGGAAAGAATTGATAACCGAAATATACAAGGAGGGTGAGTTTTTAGGTTATACCACGCTGCTTGAAGATACCACCTACCTTGACACTGCCGAAGCGCTTGAAGACACTCAAGTTTTGCTTATACCTAAAGCCGAGTTTCTGGACATTATAGCCCGCGATAGAATTGTAGCGCATAAATTCATAAAACTACTGGCTCAAAATTTAATTGAAAAGGAAGAACAACTGCTTAACCTTGCGTACAACTCGCTGCGCAAGCGAATTGCGAATGGCCTGCTGCTGGTAAATGAAAAGTTTAAAAGCTCAGATAATGACCGCCCAAAACTAGAAATTTCGAGAGAAGCACTGGCACAAGTGGTTGGCACCGCCACCGAATCGTTGATTAGGGTAGTGAGCGATTTTAAGAGCGAAAAGCTAATCGAAATTGTTGAAGGCAAAATATATGTGCTTGAGGAAAAAAAACTAAGGGAATTGTTTAACTAAGTTCACAAGAGCTTAACGATATGCCGTTTTTGATTGGTCATAGTTAGCACTCAATTCAGTTTATATTTCAGTGCTGGGTGGTTATCCAAAAAATCTACCACTGCATTGTCTAGGTTTATTTTGTATTTGCCCGAGCTGGCCTCTAGCACGGTTTTGTTGTTTACGTCGGTGGTGTCGTAAATATTGATATCGAGGCGCATATTGCCCGGATAATTTTTACAGATTTGCTCCAGCTCGTTTACCAGCTTATCATCAAGGTCGCTTAAGGCTACACGCAAAGTAAGGCTCTTTGCCATTTTCTCGCGCAAGTCGCTCAATAGCTCAATGGTGCGTATTTTAAACTCCCATTGGTCTTGACTGTGACGGCGCAACTGGTAACTGCCCCTTATAAATATCATGTGCCCAGCCGATAAGTAGTTGTTGAATTTGATATAGTCTTCGCCAAAAAGCACAAACTCATAACTGCCATCAAAGTCTTCCACCGTAAACGAGCCAAACTTATTGCCTGTTTTGGTTAACCGATGCGATGCACCTGTAATGATGCCACCTAGCGCTAACTCCCGGTTTTTATGATTTTCAATTTCGCTGATGGGGCAATTCACAAAATTGCGCATCTCTAGTTTATAAGTATCTAGCGGGTGCCCACTTAAGTATATACCGGTGTGGTCTTTCTCTTGGTTCAATTCTTCTATTAAGCCCCACGGCTCAACAGTTGGTATGGCTGGCTCTTCAACGGCTCCTTCAGAGGCCACATCGCCAAAAAGTGATAGGCTGGAACTTTCTTGGTCGCGCTGGTAACTGTTACCAAACTTTACAACCTTCTCAAGAACCGTCATATTGTCGGCCGGAATATGAAAAAAATAGGTGCTACGGGTATACCCAAACGAATCAAACCCACCAGAATAAGCTAAACTTTCAAACGCTTTCTTGTTTACAGAACGTAGGTTGGCGCGTTTCGCCAAATCGAAAATGCTATTAAACGGTCCGTTCTTTTCGCGCTCCACCACCAACTCTTCAACTGCTGCCGAACCAACTCCTTTAACGGCAGACAGGGCAAAACGAATCTCGCCTTTCTTGTTTACCGCAAACTTCACGTTACTCTCATTCACATCAGGCCCCAACACTTTCACTTTCATGCGGTTACACTCCGAAAGGAAGAACTCTACCTTTTTGATATCGCCCATGTTGTGCGTAAGCACCGCCGCCATATACTCGGCAGGGTAATTGGCCTTAAGGTATGCTGTTTGGAAAGCCACCACCGAGTATGCCGCAGAGTGAGAACGGTTGAAACCATAAAGGGCAAACTTCGCCATTACTTCGAAAATCTCTTCGGCATTCTTTACATCTACGCCCTTTTCCTTGGCACCGGCCACAAACTCCACCTGCATTTTCTGCATTTCGTTCACGTCCTTCTTACCCATTGCGCGGCGTAGTACATCGGCTCTGCCAAGGCTAAAGCCAGCCACAATCTGCGCCGTTTGCATAATCTGCTCCTGGTATACCATAATGCCGTAAGTCGGCTTCAATATACCTTCAAGCCACTCGTGTGGGTATTCTACTACTTCCCTACCCTGCTTACGGTCAATAAAGTTGGGTATATAGTCCATTGGGCCTGGTCGGTACAAGGCGTTCATGGCAATCAAATCTTCAATTGTTGTAGGCTTTAGTTGTCGGAGGTATTGCCTCATGCCATCACTCTCAAACTGGAACGTGCCTACCGCTTCTCCGTTTTGGTATAGCTCAAAGGTCTTAGGGTCATCTAGCGGAATCTCATCAATGTCTATATCAATTCCATGGGCCTTCTTCACATTCACCATCGCATCGCGAATAATAGATAGAGTCTTTAGACCCAAAAAGTCCATCTTCAGCATTCCGGCACTCTCAATCACCTTCCCATCAAACTGGGTAACCAATAGCGGCGAATCTTTGGCCGTGCAAACTGGTATGTAGTTTGTAATGTCCTCAGGGGCGATAATCACGCCAGCTGCGTGTATACCGCGCTGGCGCACCGAACCTTCCAATATTTTGGCAAGCTTCAAAATCTTACTAGCCTCGCTATCGGTTTTCAAAATCTCCTTCAGCTCAGCACTATCTTCATACGCCTGTGCCAGCGTAATACCCAATACCTCAGGT